>CAZJZA010000087.1:0-7336 GCA_964550355.1 uncultured Halobacteriales archaeon | reverse complement strand
CCATCCGAACCATCCGTGGGCATGAACGGGGCGGAGGGGACCTGACGTGAGCTTGAACATCGAATGGCGGGCGAGTCTCGCGAGCCTCGGGACGATGGTGAAATTTCTCTCGCTCTCGATGCTCGTTCCGCTTTTCGTGGCGGTGGTCTACTCGGAGGACATCTGGGTATTTCTCCTCTCGATGGCGGTGACCGCGGGGGCCGGATTGGCCCTCGAGCGACTCGATCCCGAACCCGATCTCGGCCCCCGAGAAGCGCTCTTGCTCGTCTCCCTCGCCTGGACCACCGCCTCGATCTTCGGGGCAATCCCGTTCTTGCTCGCGGGGATCGGAACCGAATCGACGATCGGCCTCTCACTCGAATCCACTGGGGCGGCAGTCGGCTCTCTCGTCAACGCGCTTTTCGAATCGACGAGTGGCTTTACGACAACCGGGGCAACCGTCCTGGGCGAAATCAGCCTGGAGCGTCATTCACACGCGGTATTGTTGTGGCGACAGCTCATCCAGTGGCTCGGCGGGATGGGGATTATCGTATTGATGATCGCCATTCTGCCCGAACTGGCGGTCAACGGTGCCCAGTTGATGCAATCGGAAGCCCCCGGGCCCGACTTGCAAAAGCTGACACCGAAAATCGCCGAAACGGCCCGGGCACTCTGGTTGATTTACTTCGGGTTCACCGTCGTATTGGTCGCCCTCCTCTACGGACTTCACCTCGCCGGGTTTGCGCCGAATATGAACCTCTTCAACGCGGTTTCCCATGGGTTCACGACGTTGCCGACCGGTGGATTTTCGCCACAGGCAAAGAGTATCGCGGCCTTCTCCGCGGCTGTCCAGTGGGTGATCATCCCCTTTATGGTCGTGGCCGGGACCAACTTCGCCCTGTTCTGGCACGTTCTCAAGGGTGAAGCAGAACAACTGTACGAAAACTCGGAATTCCGTGCCTATACGGGACTCATCGCGGTGTTCATCGCAATTCTCTCGGTTGTTCTGTTCCGTGGGGCAGCACCGGTACTGGAGATCGGCGGCGCGACCGAAGGGCTGACCGAGTCCTCCATTCGCACCGCGGCGTTCCAGATCGGCTCGCTTCTCAACTCGACCGGATACGCGAACGCGAACTTCGCAGAGTGGAGTCACTCGGCCCAAATGCTCCTGCTCTTTGCGATGTTCGTTGGCGGATCGGCGGGGTCAACTGGTGGTGGAATCAAAGTCGTCCGCTGGCTCGTCGTCCTCAAAACGATCCGCCGGCAGCTCTATACGACCGCTCACCCCGAAGTCGTCGAACCGGTTCGGCTCGCGGGAAGCGTCGTCGACGAAGACGCGATTCGGGGGATCGTGACGTTCACAATGCTCTATCTCGTCCTCTTCGGGGTATCGGCGGTGTTTTTCAGCCTGGACGCGGCCCGTGGGGGGATCGAGTTGACGGCGATCGAATCGATTAGCGCCTCGCTTGCGACCCTCGGAAACATCGGCCCGGGCTTCGGCCGGCTGGGTCCGTTCGGAAGCTATCTCTTCTTCCAGGACACGTCCAAGCTCGTCATGATCGGGCTCATGTGGGTCGGCCGACTCGAAATCGTACCGGTACTCGCACTGTTCGTGAGCGGACTAAGAGACCGGTAGGCGAGTAGCAGATTTCAAATTTCAGCGGCCCAGATCCGAACGTCCGAAGGGAGCCCAAAGCCCTCGGTCAACAGCGTCTCGACCACGTGGCCGATCCGCTCGTCGTCCCCCGGAACGATAATCCGAAGATTCGTGCCGCCGTCCTCGACTGATTCCTGGTCGGTGATCCGGACGCCACCGATCGCGTCGATTGCGGCCCGGATCGATTCGAGTTCCGTCTCGGTGCAATCGAGATTGAGTTGGCCGACCTGATCTCGGTATTGGATCCATGGCGGCGGCCCTGCATCCCCTTCCTCGTCCGTTTCGGGCTCGGCCTCGAGTGTGAGAAACGGGCTCCCCCGCTCGCGATGGGCACGGATCGCCGCCACGGCGAGTGACTTTCGTTCTGCTTCCGTGGCGGCGGCAAACCGGTTCATACACGAGTTGGGAATGGCGAGAGTAAAAATCACGGGGCCTGGGCCGCCGAGTCGCCGAGTTCGACAATCCCTTAAACTGACCGGAAAAAGGGTTTGTATGTCCAATCCACGCGTGTTGCTGCTCGGGGCACCGGGTGCCGGCAAGGGTACGCAGGCGGATCGACTCACCGAGGCCTTCGACATCGAACACATCACGACCGGGGACGCGTTGCGGGCGAACAAGGACATGGAGACCGACTATGGGACCCCACGAGAGTACATGGATGCGGGCGAGTTGGTCCCCGATCCCGTCGTCAACGAGATCGTCGAGGTCGCCATCGAGGACGCGGAGGGCTTTCTCCTCGATGGGTATCCACGAAACGAATCACAGGTCGAGTATCTCGACGGAATCACCGACCTGGACGTGGTCGCGTATCTCGAAGTGGGAGCGGACGAACTCATCGACCGGCTCACCGGCCGGCGGGTCTGTGCGGACTGCGGCCGTAGCTACCACGTCAAATACGATCCACCAGAGGAAGCAGGCGTCTGTGACGTATGCGGCGGCGAGCTCTACCAGCGAGACGACGACACCGAGGAGACCGCCCGGGAGCGAATTGCCGTCTTCGAGGAGAATACCGCACCGGTCGTCGAGCAGTACCGCGAGACGGGTGACTTAGTCGAGATCGACGGCGAACAGGACCCCGAAACCGTGTTCGAGGAGCTTGAAGCGGCCATCTTGGCGCGGGTAGACGCGGAGTAAAAGGTTCATTACGCCCCCTCCCATTTTGTTGGCTAATGGCACGAATCGCGGAAAAGGTCGCGGACCTCGTCCGCGAAAATCCGGAGTTCGAGGAAGTTCTTTCTGATCTCCTCGACAGGGAGGGCGAACTCCGATGGCGGGACGTGAAAGACGACATGACGAGTGGTGAGTGGGGACGCCTGCTACAGAAGGACATTCTGGTCGAATCCGAAGACGGATTCACGTTCGCCGATCGCGGGGCCGTCGAGGAGGCACTCGGCAAAACGGATGAAATCGAGTTCGAGACCGAAGTCGACATCGACGACGAGGGGACGTCCTGGAGCACCTACGACAAGGCGGCGGCAGTCGGTGCGCTCGGGATGTTCGCCGGGTACTCGATCGACTCGGTACGGTCGGCGGTCGGAAACGTCTTGAATGTCGTTCTCGGGCCACTCGATTCGATCCTTCCCTTCTTTGCGGTCATTATGGTACTCGCGATCATCACGGGGCTTTACTCTGCGATCCTTCAGAACGCGTTGATGGACATGGAACGGATGGGGGCCTATCAAGAGCGGATGCAGGAGATCCAGGAAAAACAGAAAGCAGCCAAGGAGCGGGGTGATGACGAGGCCGTCGAGCGAATTCGCAAGGAGCAGATGGACGCCATGGGCGATCAGCTCGGTATGTTCAAAGAGCAACTCCGGCCGATGGTCTGGATCATGGTCATCACGATCCCGGTCTTCCTCTGGATGTACTGGAAGATCCGGCCCCCGAGTCACATCCCGGCCGAAGAGGCGTTCATGGTCCTGCCGATGGTCGGCGAGATCGAACTCACTGCCGGGGTCGTCGGCCCCCTCCAGGCCTGGATCCTCTGGTACATCCTCAACTCCATCGGGTTCTCCCAGATCATCAGGAAGGCACTCAACATTCAGACTTCCCCGTCCTGAGCGACGGGACCCGGATCGGTTCAAAAACGATATGAGCAGGCCGCCCGGAGTGTTGCTATGCTGATCACCATCTCCGGGCCGATCGGAAGCGGCAAGTCGACGGTCGCTGCCAGATTGGCCGAGGCGCTCTCTTTCGAACACGTCTCCGGGGGTGACATCTTTCGCGAACTCGCCGAAGAGCGGGGCTACACGCCCCTCGAGTTCAATAAACTCGCCGAGGAAGAGGACCAGATCGACCGGGATCTCGATCGACGGTTGCGGGAAATCGCCGCAGAGCAGGACGATGTCGTCCTCGAATCGCGGCTCGCGGGCTGGATGGCCGGCGACCTCGCCGACCTGAAATACTGGTTCGACGCCCCGGAGGAGGTCCGGGCAAAACGGGTCGCCGAACGGGAGGACCAGGACTTCGAGACGGCCCTGGCCGAGATGCGAGCCCGGGGAGAAAGCGAGGCGAAACGCTATCGAACCTACTACGGCATCGACTTTTCCGACCGCTCCATCTACGATCTCACGCTGAATACCGCCCGGTGGAGCCCCGAGGCGGTCCTCTCGATCGTCCAGTCCGCCGTCGAGACGTACAAGGGCGAATTGGATGAGGGAGCCGTCCCGGTAACCGACGTCGACTATGACTTCTGAGCCTACCGGCCACCGGGGCCCACCGGAAGAGCGGGAGCCCGAGGCGCTCCTCGAATTCGGGGTCATCAACCTCGATAAGCCCCCTGGCCCCTCCGCCCACCAGGTGTCCTCGTGGGTCAAGTCGCTCACCGACCTCGACCGGGCCGCCCACGCCGGGACCCTCGACCCCAAGGTAACCGGCGTGTTACCCGTCCTCCTAGACAACGCCACCCGACTCGTTCCAGCCCTCCTCGAAGGCACGAAGGAGTACGTCGCCGTCCTCGAACTCCACGCCAGTCCCCCGACCGACCTCGAATCGAAGATAGCCGAGTTCGAAGGCGAGATCTACCAGAAACCACCGCGGAAGAGTGCCGTCGCCCGTCGACTTCGGACCCGGACGGTCCACGACATCGAGGTGCTCGAAGTGGCCGACCGGCAGGCCCTGTTACGGATGGAAGTCGAGAGTGGCACCTACGTCCGCAAACTTTGTCACGACATCGGCCTCGCACTGGGGACCGGGGCGCATATGGGCGATCTCCGCCGGACCGCCACGACACCTTTCGACGACACCGACCTGCAAACGCTCCACGACCTCTCCGACGCGCTCGCCCGGTACGAGGAGTCGGGCCGGGAGGATTGGCTCCGCGAGGTGGTAAAGCCAGCCGAGCGGGCCCTCACCCACCTCCCCAAGGTCGTCATCGCTCCGAGTGCGGCGGCGGAGGTCGCAAACGGCGCGCCGGTGTACGCACCGGGTGTCATCGAAGGGCCGGAAGAGGAACCTGATGGGTTGGTTGTTTGCACGACTCCGGACGGGGCTGCCGTGTGTCTCGGACGGTTGGTGGGAGACCCTGAAGCCGACGAGGGGACAGTCGTCGACCTCGAGGCAGTCCTCGTCTGAGTCGGGGAACGAAGGCCTTAATGCTCGCTCACCCATCCCCTCGCATGCGGGACCGTGGGGTAGCTTGGTATCCTCGGCGCCTGGGGGGCGTCGGACTTGAGTTCGAATCTCAGCGGTCCCATCTTTTCGAGGAACGGACTGACGACATTAGATGGGAGCCAGACGGACGACGTTGTCGTCTCTCGTTGGTGCCACTTTTCGACGACCGAAGGGAGGAGAAAATGGGATCTCGTCGTGGAGCGAAGCGGAACGACGGCGGTCCCACTGCACCTTTTACTTTGTTACGAGAGACGCTTTGAGCCTTTCGGCATGACGAAAGCCGCTGGGCAGCTTTCGGACCACGTCGGGTTCGTCTCCAGCGCATCATTCTCCACTCACGGCGGCTCTGTCGCCGTTCGTGTGGTCTGAGGGATCTTCGATCCCTCACAACTGGTGAAATCTGTCGCACAGAAGTGAAGCTTCGAGTAGTTACCGCGAAGCTCCGCTTCGTGAGTGCCCAAAACGGGCATCTCACAAACGAAGTGAAGGACGAGTTTTCCACCTCAATTCGCTTGATAAATTCCAATTGCAATTGGAAATTTGTAAGCAAGGAAGAGGTTCTCGAGATGGACAGAGTTTGGAAACGAGAGATTCGTCCTTCGAATTGGACTCTCAGTCCCATCCCGGGAGTGAGCGGTCACGAACAGATCGGCGAAAGGATTACTCCCAGGCTGCCGGTGCAAAGCCCAGATACCTGACCGCAGTGGGATAGGCCAGTCCCAGAATGACCGCCACGCCGATCTGGACCCAGATACTCGGCTCGCCGCCGGGCCAGAACAGTTGCATGGCGGTCAACAGGACGGTCAGGATGACGATGAGCGCCAGGTAGTGGGGCAGGAGTTCCCGGATCGAGTCCCAGTCCATACCGGGCCATCCCAGTCCACCCGCTTGGGTCTTCTGGGTTCAAGAAGACAACAGATGTCGAGCGCCGAAGTAGACACCGCCGAGGATCACCAACAGGAACATGAACGGAATGGCGATCCCGTATCCGACATACATGAATGACTCGATGGTTCCGCCAGAATCAGTCAACGGGATCAAAATAATGACAGCGAGGGCGAGAAGGGCGAGTAACACGCCTCGCGATGGAAGCGACGGGGTCATACGGGATACAAGGGGTGGTCAGTGATAGACTTTGGCATCTCTCAGGGGGCGAGCTGGCTGCAGTGCTGGGCCTCCGGATCGTAACAGTCCGGACACTCATCTGGTAATTCGACAAACCGATCCAGCCGGGCCGCGATCTCGTCGGTCGTCGCATGCTCTAACCGACAGGCCTCTTCGTGAAAACCCTCCGTGACACCGAGTTCCTGCACCAGGAACCGCTCGATTCGACAGTGTTTGCGAAGGAGGGCGACCGCCTCCGACTCGCCCCGGTCCGTGAGCGAAGCGCCTCGATGTTTCTCGTAGGTGACGAGACCCAGTTCAGTGAGGTGGTTGAGACGGTCGGTTACGCTCGGCGGCGAGACACCGAGCCGGTCGGCGATCGCCCCGGTCGCCGCTGGGTCCCCACCTCTGGACAGCAGGTAAATTTCCTTGAGATACATCTCCACACTTTCGCTGTAAGTCTTCTCGGATTCGTGGCTCATTGGGATCACTGGATCGGCCCGGGCCGATCGGTGGCTGACTGACTCGGTTTTCGAGGCGCGTAACCTTTTACCCACCGGCCGCGGCGACGTCTTCGAGGACGGCAACGAGACGGTCAGCCAGTTCGGTGGCTCGAGGGCGCTCGCGGGCCTCCGCATAAACCCGGACAACCGGTTCGGTCCCGCTCGGGCGGGCCAGCACCCAGGCGTCCCCGAAATCGACCCGATAGCCGTCGGTTGTCGTCACCTCGCCCTCCGCCCCCCGTGCCCATTCGCTGGCTGTCTCGACCAGGGTGGCGCGCTCGGCCTCGTCCGTGTAGTGGACGTTGTGCCGGACGTTCGCGTAGCCGTCATAAGGCGTGACCACTTCACTCGCCGGTCGGTCGGTGATGAGTTCGAGAAACCGTGCCGCAGTGTAGGCCCCGTCGCGGTTGATACGGTAGTTCGGAAAAATCACCCCGCCGTTTCCCTCCCCGGCAACCGGAACCGTCTCTCCGGGTCCCTC
>CAZJZA010000086.1:5620-7345 GCA_964550355.1 uncultured Halobacteriales archaeon | reverse complement strand
CCTTCTGGAGGATGCCGTCGGCTGTGACGACCCCGACCAGGTCTGCCCCCTCGAAGACGGGCAGGAGCTGTGATTCGGCGTCGATCATCAACTGGGCGACTTTCCGAATGTCCTCGTCCGGCGAGAGCCGTGGCACCTGCCAGACCAACGATCCGAGCGTCTCTTTGGGCTGGTGGTGAGAACCGGTGAGCTGCCGTCTGGTGATGACCCCTTCGTAGTTGTCCCCATACACGACGACGCCGACGACCTCGGGATCTTGGAGTATTCCGGAGAGTGCCGACACGGTCTCTTCCGGGGCTAACTGTGCGAAGTCCGTCGAGACGACATCAGCAATATCCATGGGTAGGGTGACTCAGCAGCACTTTTGCCATTCGAGTGCCGGTACGATAGTGTTAACGTTTCCCATACGCTGGGGCGATATCAAGATTTCCCGGCTATTCTCACGAACTGGAAACAGGGGTACTCGGTAAAGGCACGGGCGGACGGATTTCTGACCCGTATGGATCCAACCGTGGGACTGGGGCTGTTCGTCTCGGCTGGCGTCCTCGGGGTCACCCACGGTATCGAACCCGACCACGTCGCTGGCATTACCGCGCTTACGCACGAGGCCTCGGATCCAAAGCTCTCCGCGCTCGTGGGCGGTTGCTTTGCCATCGGTCATGCCTTGCTGGTGGTACTCTGGATCGTCATTGCCTACCTTCTTTTCGGGGCGACATCCTTCCCGCCGATGCTCGAACAGCTCGGACTGTTGGTCGTGGGCAGTATTCTCGCCTTGCTGAGCCTGTATCTTGGCGTATCGGGCACCAGACGACTGCTCCACCGCCACGAACACGACCACGGCGACGGTCGGCACGCCCATGTTCACGTCCACCTGCCCATTTCCGCCCGGAGCGGATCGGACGACCACGGTGATCACGGACACGAGCACGGCGTTCTCGAGTACCTCAAGATCGGGACGGTCGGAGCCCTGTTCACGCTCTCTCCGCCGGTTTCGATGATCGCGTTCATCTCGGTGGTCATGAGCAACCGGGGTGGCCCACTCGTCGCGGCGGTGGTGGCCGCCTACACAGTCTCGATCGTGGTGACAATGGCGGTCATTGGAGGTGGAGCGGGCTCCCTGTTCCGGTTCACGAAACAGAAAGGAGCGCACTATCACGCGATTTTCCAGATCGTCGCTGCCGTTCTGGTGCTCGCAGTCGCGCTCACGTTGCTCCTCGAGGTCGTTCCGGGACTGTTGGCCTGACACCCGCAACAGTTTGGTCTCAAAAACCATTGCCCTGAACTGCTTTGAAATCGAAAGCAGCAACGACGTAAACAGCCACCCCTTATTTACGAAACAGCAATGATGTTCTGGTTGGTTTTCGTCCTGTTTCTCGGCCTCGCTGCCGTTTTCTTCGTCGGCAGGGGCTCCTCGGCCCGACGTTCGAACTCGACAGCCCGGAGCAGCGAGGAACTGGGAGAAGACGAACCCATCGAGGCACTCAAACAGCGCTACGTGGCCGGGGAGATTGACCTGGAGGAGTTCGAGACGCGGGCGAAGCGGCTCTACGAGACGGAAGGGGAGTACACGGCCCAGGCCACGAACCCGACTGATCAGCCCGTTTCAAATTCTGCCCGGTCCCAACAGCAGGAATCCAAGCCGAATCCGGTGCGTCGTGGCCGACGATCGACGGGGCGTGGTCGTGGTGGGTGTGGGCGGTAAGAACTTTTTCGCAGGAGTCAGTG
>CAZJZA010000086.1:0-5520 GCA_964550355.1 uncultured Halobacteriales archaeon | reverse complement strand
GTTGAGTTGGGTTCACAGGTACCGGTGGTTGAGTTGGGTTCACAGGTACCGGTGGTTGAGTTGGGTTCACAGGTACCGGTGGGTGGGTTAGGTTCGATGGGATGAGTGGTTAGATCAGATTCAGCGGTCTTGACACTGAGGGGACGTTTTTGGCGCTTCGTTCGCTACAGTAGGTATGAACGAACCCGATCTTCACCCGGCGACAGCCGGGGAGAGTCAAGATCTCTATTACGTCAGGACGGGGGACTTCGACCCGGCCCGATACTGTTCGGTCTATATATTGGACACCGAACGACCGGCCGTCATTGACACCGGCACCGGTGCGAACTCCCACGTCATTCTCGATGCCCTGGACACGCTCGGCATCGAACCGAATGAGCTTTCGGCGATCGTGCTGACACACGTTCACCTCGATCACGCCGGCGGGGCGGGTTTTCTCGCCGCGGCCTGTCCGAACGCCGACGTGTACGTCCATGAGCGGGGCGCAACCCATCTCGTCGAGCCCGAGCGCCTCTGGGACGGGACGAAAGCCGCTGTCGGCGACCAGATTCAGTTCTACGCTGAGCCACGCCCTATTCCGGCGGATCGAATCGTCACACTCGAGGCCGGTGACGTGATCGACCTGGGTGATCGTGACCTGGCCGTCCACTCGGCCCCCGGGCATGCGTTCCATCAGGTGGTTTTCCAGGACCTGGAAACTGGTGGGGTCTTCACCGGCGATGCAGCGGGAATTCTTACCCCTGGTCTCGATCGGATCCGGCAATCGAGTCCGCCGCCCGGGTTCGATCTCGAAGGCTGTCTTGCGGATATCGAGATGCTCGAAGCTCTCGACCCCAGTGCACTCTATCTCGCACACTACGGGGATCACGAACCCGACGACCTGCTCTCGACGTATGCCGACGTGCTCGAGGAGTGGGTCGAATCCGTCGCACAGAAGCGGGAGGAACTCGACGACGAGGCTGTCGTGGAGTACTTTGCCGAGCGAGTCGAGACAGTTGATCAGTGGGGCCCGGTAAAAGCCCGCGAAGCGGAACAGATGAACGTCAGGTGCGTGTTCGCGTATCTGGACGAGCAGGAAACCTGAACCGCTCGAGGAGGAAACGTGGGTCGAATATTGGCTAAGCCGGGGATCGGATATCGGCCAAACCGCGGATCGGGTATCGGCCAAGTCGCGGATCGAATATTAGCCAAACCGCGGACCGAATATCGGTCAAGCCGGAAACAAGTCGCGGAGACAATGCTAGTTCGTCGGGAGGTAGACGAACGCGAGGACGAGGACCGACACGAGCGTGAGGAAGTGCCAGTACACCGTGGTCGTTTTGGGCATCAGGTTCCGATCGGCACTGAAGTGACCGCGCCCCACCGCCCTGGCGACCACGACGCCGACAATGGCGAGGCCGGCGATTACGTGGAGCGCGTGCAACCCCGTCAGGGCGAAGTACGTCGATCCGTATGGACCGGTCGTCCAGTCGAGACCGGCCTCCATCAGAAGGCTCCACTCGGTTCCCAGCAACCCGAGGTAAAGGGCTCCGAACACGAACGTGGCGACGAACCCACGAACGAAGCGAGTCCGGTTGTCCCGCTCGATGGCACGCCGTCCCACCTCGACAGCAATACTCCCGAGCACCAGGGTCACGGCCATCGCGGCCCCCAACATCAACCGGGGTGCGGGGAGGTCGGCAACCGGCAGGAAACTGCTGCTTCGTTCGGCGTTCAGGTAGAACCACGAGACGAACAGGGCGAGGAAGACGAGGATCTCGCCGGCGACCACCACGTACATCGAGATGAGCCCCGTTTCGATCCCGAGTCGCTGTCGTTTCTGTTCGGGGACCACCCCGCGTTCGAACTCCTCGACCGCGTACTCCCACGTCCACCCTCCAATGCCGTATAGAAGCGTCGGGATACCGAGCAGTAACACCGGCAACCAGACGAGGCCCAGTGCGGTGAAGAACATCCCGATGCCGACGATCAAGGGGTACTTGCTGCCGTGGGGGAATCCCTCGGCCCCCTCTCCTCGACGAACTGGTTCACCCGGTCGGATCTGCTCGGCCGCTGGCTCTGTTTCACTCATTGTCGAATCATCCTCCCTTGACACGTTTGCGAACCCGCTCTCCCCGTCGCTTCTCTTCTCGCTGTCGGCTGTCTCGTCGCCCCTCGCTGTCCATTCGTCCGGGTCACAATCCGGTTGCCCTCAGTGACCATCGTCGGCCTCCTCGTGGTCATCGCCACTTTCCTCGACGTTGAACGACTCCGGAACCGTTCCGTCATTCGATTCGGCCCAGTGCCCGTAATCCTCCGGACTGACCACGTAGATCGTTGCCGTCATTTTCGAGTGGCCCTTCCCACACAGCTCTGCGCAGGTGACGAGGTACGTGTCCGCGGGCACCGTCTCGTTGCCCGCCTGGATGGTCGTCTCACCCTCGACATGCTCGAAGAGCAACCAGGCAGTATTGATTTGGCCGGGGAACGCGTCCTTTTTCACGCCCACTTCCTGGACGGCGAAGCTGTGGATGACGTCGGCCGAGGTAATCTCCGTGTTCAACACCGTTTCGGCTGGAACCACCACGCGTTCACCCTGTGTGGAAGGGATTCCGTCGACGTCGAACCGCCAGAACCACTGGCCCGCGGTCACTCGTACGTCGAGTTGTCGATCGACGTCCAACTGGGCCGTTGCGGAGTCGGCATTCGCCTCGTCGGTCTGGGCAAGCGTCGACGCGCCGACGAACATCGTGGTCACCATGAGAAACGTCATGCCGAGCGCGAAGACAGCAAGCATGTAGCGACCGCGCCCGATATTCGGCATGGCCGCCATCCGGCGACGACCCGCGCCGTACCTGAAGACGGCATAGGCGACGATCGCGACGGTCGTGCCCCCGCCGAGAATCGCGATGAGGAACATCGTGCGCTGGAAGTTGTGGACGATTTCGATCGGCTGGGCCGCGGGGATGTCACCGAGCAACACCCGCAGGAAATCGTAGAGAAACGCCACGAGTCCCACGAGGATCACAACCGACCAGAGGATAGCCTCGCCGCCGCTCCCCTTCTCGTCGGGTACCGGCTCGTCGGTGGTCATCGGGGCTCACCTCCCGGATTTTCACCGGTGTTCCCTGGTCCGTCTTCTTGGTCTCCACGATCCGATTCGGTGTCTCCCGGTTCCGATTTGGGGTCCGTCATGTCGGCTTCGTAGTCGGGTGGCGCTGTCTGGTTCGTTTCGTCGTTCGTCGATTCCACTGCCATCTCCTCCCCGGGCGGGGAACCGCCATCGGTTCCACGCATTAACCCACCGTCTGCGGTCGCGTTCCGGTGAGCCGTGACGACACTCGGCGTCGGGGGACGGTAGGGGAACCCGTCGTATTCGGGCGACGGCATGCCCTGTCCACTGAACAGGTCTTGCCAGGGGTGCTCGACCCGTTCGCCAGCCCGGAGACTCCACAGGAGATTGACGAAGAAGGCGAGTTGTCCGACGGCCACCACGAATGCCAACACGGTCGCGAGCACGTGGAGGTCCTGGAGGCCCGGCGCGTAGGTGTAGGTCGCATAGCGGCGCATCATCGGAACTTCTTGCTCGCCGAGGATACCGAGGGTAAAGAACAGTAGCGGAACGCCGAGAAGGGTTGTCCCCGCGTGGAACTTGGCGAGTGCCGTGTTGTACATTCGCCCTGTCATTTTGGGGTACCAGTAGTAAATCCCCGCGATGAGGCCGAACACGCCGACCATGAACAGGGTGAAGTGGAAGTGTGCAACGACGAAGTAGGTGCTGTGGAGTTCGAGGTCGAGTGCCGGCTGGCCGAGCATGATCCCCTCCATACCGGAGTAGACGAGTCCGACGAGGAGGCCGATGGAGAACAACATCGGCGTCGTGAGGTGGATACGGCCGCGCCACATCGTCGCGATGGCGGAGAACAGGTAGATCCCGAATGCGACGGCGATCCCCATCGAGAACACCATGAATGCGTACCGACTGGCCTCGATGCCGGTCGCAAACATGTGGTGGGCCCAGACTCCGACGGAGAGCACCGTTATCACGATGAACGAACTCAGCAATGCCTTGTAGCCGAAGATGGGTCGTTCGGAGAACCGTGAGATGACCTCGATGGCAATTCCCATGCCGGGTAAGACGAGCACGTATACTTCCGGATGGCCGAACGTCCAGAAGATCCACTGGTACAGTAGTGGATCACCGCCCGCCCGCGCGGTGAAAAATACCATCCCGAGGTTACGTTCGAGGAACGTCATCCCCCACGCGCTGAGCAACCACGGGAGCGAGTACAGCGCCAGAATCGAGGTGAATACGCCGATTGCCCAGATGAATATCGGGATGTCGAACCACCCCATATCGGGCCGTCGCTCGTTGAGGACGGTCACGAGAAAGTTGATGGAACTCCCTGTCGAGGTAATGCCGAACACGGCCACACCCAGGATCCCGAGGTCCGTGCCCACGGTATTGAGCATCGAGTTCAGTGGCGGATACTGGAACCACCCGGCATTCGTCGGAAGGCCCGTCAGTCCGAGCGCATTCGTGATGAACGGAAGCCAGACGAGGAGGCCGCCGACGCCGATACCCCACGCACCGAGTGCGTTCATGCGTGGGAAAGCCATCTCGTCGGCCCCAATCATCAGCGGGATGAAGTAGTTGGCAAACGCGCCGGAGAGAGGAAGGATAACGAAGAAAATCATCGTGATCGCGTGGACGCTAATAAGCGAATTGTATCCCGCCGGATTCAGGAAAACGCTGTCCGGTCCCATTGCGAGGTCCGTTCTGAATACCAACGCCAGAATCCCCCCGAGTGCGAAGAAAAACAGTGCGTGCCAGAGATAGATGATCCCGATTACCTTGTGATCGGTCGTATACAGCCAGTATCGCCATCCGGTCGGTCCGTGGTCGGTGTGAGCGCCGTTTCCGGTGCTTTCATTCTCGGAAGCACTCTCGTGTTCGCTCATGCTAGTGCCCTCCGGCCCCCATGTCGCCGCCGGTGTGAATCATCTCTCGCAACTCGTGGACCTGGTCCAGGAGGGCCTCGCCGTGGGTCGGGTCCAACTTCGAGATTGCGTCCGTGTCGGCGGTCATCGCTGGATCCCAGCCCGACGGGTTCGGTACCGATTCGTCGCCGTTATCGCCCCAAAGTTCACCGACGACAATTGCGCCCGCCATTTTGAACATGTGATGTGGCTGGCAGTAGTAGAAGTAGACGCCCTCTTTTTCGAACTGGTGGCTGAACCCTCCTTCCTGGCCGATCTGGGCGGTCATTTCTCGATTGAAACGTTCGTCGATGAGTTCGTCCTGATCGAGACCGTGGGTCCCGGCCCGATAGGCTGAGTCGAAGTGGGACGCCGCCTCGGGAATTAACCGCATGAACAGGTCCCCACCACCGAACGATGTCACCGTGTGCGTTCGGCGTTCCGAGACCCCCTCCTTGGCAAAGTGCTCCCAGAACACCGTCTGTCCCGGTTCGATCCACGCGACGTGTGGCATGAAGTGATAGTTGTTGGAGTCATCCGTGGCGGCGGTCATCCCGACCG
>CAZJZA010000085.1:0-7347 GCA_964550355.1 uncultured Halobacteriales archaeon | reverse complement strand
GTCAAAACCCGCATTCTCGTGCAAGCGACCCAAACTCGCCGCCGTGATCCCCTTCCCGAGGCCCGACATCACCCCGCCAGTGACGAAAATAAACTTGTTCCCCAGAGAGGGGTCGTATCCGGTCTCTGTCGGCATACTGACTGTGCGGTGGCGGCGGCCAAAACCATTTCGGACGCGGGGTACTGCACCGGCGCTGGTGAGCCGTTCGACCCCCAGGTTCGGAGAGAGACGTTTTAACGATGGAGGCGTAAACGGATCCCATGGGACTGCTCTCACGCCTGTCGTTTCTGATCCGGTCGAAGCTCAACGCGCTCATCGGCCGGGCCGAGGACCCGAAAGAAACCCTGGATTACTCCTACCAGCAGATGCGCGATGAACTCACAGACGTCGAGAAGGGTATCGCCGATATCACCGCCCAGAAAAAGCGTCTCGAGGTCCAGCGGGACCGACTACAGGAAAACATCGAAAAGCATAACGACCAGGCCCGGGAGGCGATGGCCCAGGATCGCGAGGACCTGGCCAAACGCGCCCTCGAGAAAAAACAGGCCAAACAGTCACAGGTCGAGGACCTCTCGGCCCAGGTCCACGAACTCGAATCGACCCAGTCCTCACTCGAGGAGAAAAAGGCCGACCTCAAGCGGCAGATCGACGAGTTCAAGACCAAAAAGGAGACCGTAAAAGCCCGCTACGAGGCCGCCGAAGCCCAGACACGCGTCTCGGAGGCTATCACGGGAGTCGGCGACGAGATGGAGGACGTCAACCGGTCGATCGAGCAGGCGACCGAGAAGACCGAAGAGATGGAAGCGCGGGCCGCAGCCCTCGACGAACTCGAGGAGCGGGGCGTCCTCGACAGCGCCATCTCCGACCAGGACCAGATCGATCGCGAGCTCGAGGCCGGCCGGGAAGAGCGGGAACTCGAGGCCGAACTGGAGACGCTCCGCGAGTCCGAGGTTGAAACCGAGGCGGAGCCGGCGACGCCGGAGGAAGCAGAAGCCGAAGAGGTCAAAGCCGAACTCGAGGCCCAGGTCGACGAATCGGAAGTCGAGGCCGAACTCGAGGAGCTTCGCGAGGAAGCCGAAGAGTCCTGATCGGTCGATTTACTCCGGGAAATCCGAGTCGGTGAGACCGTCTTCGTGATCTCACGTCTGTAGAACTGTCTTAGACCGCAAATTCTCCGCCCTGACCGCCTACTCCGCCAGGAAGTCCGGCTTGATCCGCTTTTCCTCCCGCTCACTCTCGAGGTGTTCGAGGAACGCGTCGAAGTCCACGTCCTTCCGCTCGCGCTCCCCGCGATCCCGGACCGAGATGTCCTCGGCTTCCTCCTCTTTGTCCCCCAGGACCAGCATGTAGGGAACTCGGTCCTCGTGGGTCTGCTGGATCTTCTTCCCGACCGTCCAGTCCCGATTTTCGACCTCGACGCGGAAGTCTGCGGCCGCGAGTTCGTCGGCGACCGACCGGGCGTACTCGAGGTTGTCGTCCGAAACGGGGAGAATACGGACCTGCTCGGGGGCGAGCCAGAGCGGGAATTTGCCGTTGAAGTGCTCGATAAGCACCATGAAAAACCGCTCGTAACTGCCGTAAAGCGCCCGGTGGATCATGACCGGCCGGTGGTCCTCGTTGTCCGTCCCGGTGTAGGTCAGGTCGAAGCGCTCGGGCATGTTGAAGTCCAGTTGTACGGTCGGTCCGTCCCAGGACCGACCCAACGCGTCCTCGAAGCCGAAGTCGATCTTCGGCCCGTAGAAGGCCCCGTCGCCCTCCTCGAGGTCGTATTCCAGGCCCAGATCTGCCAGCACTTCCCGAAGCTGGCTCTCTGCGGTTTCCCATATCTCGTCGCTCCCGACCGATTTCTCGGGCCGGGTCGCCAGCGCGACCTCGGCTTCGAGATCGAAGACGTCCAACACGTCGAAGATCATGTCCACGATGGTCGAGACCTCGGCTTCGATCTGGTCGGGGCGGACGAACAGATGGCCGTCGTCGATGGTGAACGCCCAGACCCGAGAGAGCCCGGAGAGTTCCCCGCGCTGTTCCTTGCGATAGACTTTGCCGTCCTCGGCGTATCGCTGGGGCAGATCACGATAGCTCCAGGTCGTCTGGTCGAAGATCATCGCGTGGCCCGGGCAGTTCATGGGCTTGAGGCCGTACTCCTCGCTATTCACGTCGAGGAGGAACATGTCGTCGACGTAGTTGTCGTAGTGCCCCGATTTCTTCCAGAGTTCCGTCCGGAAGAGGTGGGGAGTCTCGACGTAGTCATACCCCTCCTCGAGGTTCATGTTCGTCACGAAAGACTCGAGTTCTCGAAGGACCGTCTTCCCGTTCGGGTGATAGAGGGGCAGTCCCGGCCCGGTCACGTCCGGGATCGAGAACAGCTCGAGTTCGGTGCCGAGCCGCCTGTGATCCCGCTCCTTTGCCTGCTCGCGCTTCTCGAGGTAGTCCTCGAGTTCCTCTTCAGTGGGGAAGGCCGTCCCGTAGACCCGCGTCAGCGTCTCGCGGTTCTCGTCGCCCCGCCAGTACGCCGCGGAAACGTTGAGGAGGGAAATTGCGCCGACCTCGCCGGTGGAGGAAACGTGGGGGCCCTTACAGAGGTCCTTCCAGTCATCCTGCCGGTAGAAGGTGATCGGCCCGTCGCCGGCAGCCTCGGTTTCCAGAATCTCCTGTTTGTATGGGTTGTCCTCGTAACTTTCGAGTGCGTCCTCCCGTGAGAGTTCGACGCGCTCGACGGGATAGTCGGCTTCGACAATCGCGTCCATCTCTGCCTCTATCGCCCGGAGATCGTCCTGATCGAGGTCGACGCCGTCGATGTCGTAGTAAAATCCCTCGTCGGTTGACGGCCCGATGGCGAGTTTCGCCTCGGGATAGAGGCGTTGTAAGGCCTGCGCGAAGACGTGAGATGCCGTGTGGCGGAGGACATCGAGGTACTCCTCGCTGCCCTCGGTCACGATCTCCACGTCGACGTCTTCCTCGATCGGCGTCTCCTTTGCCACCAACTCGCCATCGACCTTCCCCGCGACTGTGTCGCTGCCGAGACCAGGGCCGATCTCGTATGCGACGTCCTCGAGCGTGGCTCCTGACTCGACTTCGAGTTCAGAGCCGTCGGGAAGGGTTACCGTGACCGTGCTCATGGGGCGTGGTAGGACGTGTTTCCCCCATAAGTGTATTGAGAGCGGGCCCTGGAAAATCAGCCCGCGCTGGCTACAATCGGGAGAGTTTCGTTTGCCAAAACCGGTCGTGGGCGTCTTCGAGGGCCTCGCGAGGCGATCCGGTGGCATCAACCGGCTGTGTCACGGTTGCCTCGCTCTCGAACTCCGGGAGGAGCGTCGACTCCCCGACGACGTAAACCGTCTCCCCCGCGCCGTCGAGCGCCGCCCGTACTCGGTCGAGATGATCCTCGATCTGCTGATCGCGGCGGCGTTCGAACCGAGCCTGCGAGAACCCGCCTTTCGAATGATCGCCCTTGACGTCGCTTTCGAAACCGTCGAAGTCCACGCGGTGTGTCCCCTCGTAGGTACCCATTGAGAACAGATCCGAGCGGACGAGCGCGAGCGTGTACGGTCCCCGGGGCTGGAACCACTCCCGCTCGATCTGAAACGTGGAGTCGAACTCGATGAAGGGTTCCGGCGGTGCCGGCGGTCTGAGAGCCACCGTAACCAGTTCTGCGTCGTCGGCCAGCACGAGTGCTGGAGCAGCCCGCGAAACGAGTGCAGAGCGCTCACCGAGCACGTCCCGGACTGGTTCCGGAACCGTACCCGAAACCATCGCCGTCATGGCCCCCTCCTGCCCGGTCCGAAGGGATTCGAGCCGGGAAAGCACCTCCTCGAGACGGTCCCCTCGAAGGGTCGTTTTTCCCCGGAACTGGACCTCCCGGGTTCCCGATTCGGCCCGCTCGACCCGGTCTTCGAGTTCGACAATGCGATCCTCCAGACGATTGACTTCTCGTTCTGCCTCCTGTCGATCCCGAACGGCCTCCCGGCGACGCTCCTGTGCGGATTCGAGTTGAGCCTCGAGGGACGACTTTTGCTCCTCTATGGCCTCGATCCGATCTTTGAGGGCGGCCCGACCCAGCACCCGATCCAACATAGACGAATGGCAGAGCCCCGGAAGGTTAAAGCCTCGTTCGAGCGGCGAAAAAAGCGCCGAGAATCAGACGAGCGCGTTCGTGCGCACGAAGTAATACAGGACGACCAGGGCCGCGAGCACCCACTGCCCCAGTCGCACGTCGCGCATCTCGCCCTGGGCGGCCTTCGCGATCGGGTAACTCAACAGCCCGGCGGCGATGCCGGTGGCAATCGAACTCGTCAGTGGCATCAGGGCAATGGTGAGCGTCGCCGGAATGGCGTGGGCCGGATCGTCCCACTGAATGTCGGTGACGTTCCTGACCATGAAGACCGCGACGATGACCAGTGCCACGTAGGGCGCAAAGGAGGGTATCGCGCTCACCAGCGGGACGAACACCAGCGCGAGAAGGAAGAGGATCGCGATGACGAGCGCGGTGAGGCCCGTTCGGCCACCCTCCTCGATGCCGGTGGCGGACTCGATGTAGGTCGTGACTGTCGAGGTACCGATCACAGCCCCGAGAGTGGTCCCGACCGCGTCGGCCATCAGTGGTTTATTCATCTCGGGGAAATCGCCCTCCTCGTCGAGAAATCCGGCCTCCTGCCCGAGTCCGGTGAGGGTTCCCGCCGTATCGAAGAAGTCGACGAAGAAGAACGTAAACACCACGAAGGCGAACGTCACGGCCTCTACTCCCTGGATACCCTCGACGAATGCACCCACGAGCGGTGAGATATCGTAAGCCGCTGCCCCGTAGGTGATCTGGTCGATCCCGGGCGCGAGGGTCACGTGCGGTGCCAGAATTTGTCCCTCTTTCGGAAGCCCACTGGTGTACGGTTCGAGGCCGAGGCCACCAGCGAGATAGCCCATGATCCCCGTCACGATGATACCGAGCACGATCGCGCCACGCACACCTCGAACGTAGAGGTAGAAGGTAAGCAAGATGCCCAGGATCGCGATAATCGCGACGGGGTCCTGTGCCAGCACCGGACTCAGGACCACCATATCATCGGGGTCAATCGCAATGATTCGCATGAACTGGAGGCCGATTGCGGCCAAGAACAGCCCGATCCCCGCCCCGACCCCAAGTTTGACCGGTTCGGGAAAGAGGTTGATGACGTATTCACGGGCCCCGACGAGCGTGAGGGCGATGAAGACGAGCCCCTCGACGAAGACCGCTGCGAGGGCGGTCTGCCAGGTGATGTTCAACGTCGGCGAGAGCACGACGGCGACGAAAAAGGCGTTTAATCCCATCCCCGGGGCGAGGCCGAACGGGAGGTCCGCGTAGAAGGCCATCACGAGCATCCCGGCCACGGAGGCCAGGATGGTAACGACCGCCAGCATCTGGAACACCCGAACGTCCGAAACTCCCTCCGGAGAGATGACGATGCTCAATAACGCCGGGTTGACGATGATGATGTAACTCATCGTCAAGAATGTGGTTAACCCGGCGAGTGACTCGGTACGGAGATTCGTTCCCCGCCCTTCGAGGTCGAAGTACTGTGACAGTGTTTCAGTGACGCCCATATCCACGTTCGAGCATGATTTTCGGGACCACTTAATAATTATTATGCACGAATGACCAACCCTCTAACCCCACTCTCGATTTCTCTTGTGCTCGTCGCCACCCATCCGTCAGGACAGTTCCACGAGCGTTTCGACCGGAGCGTCGGTGTGTGCCCTGGCTCGGTCGACACCATCGTCGCCGACCGCGATGAGGGTGAACACGCCGGCCACCCGGGCTCCCGCGGTTTCCACCACGTCGAGGAGGAGTTCCTGGGTTTCTCCGGAGCGAATGAGGTCATCGACCACGAGGACTGCGTCGCCGGCCGAGATCGCCGAGGCCGGGAGATAGTAGGTAATCTCGATACCCGATTCCAGTCGGTTCCGCGCCTCGATGAAGTCCTCGACGGCTGTTTCCTTTGATTTTTTCGCGTAGGCACACCGGGCACCGTAATGACTGGCAAGCGACGCTGCAAGCGTGATGCCATCAGTCGCGGCGGTTAAGACCACGTCCGGCCGCTCGAAGTCGAAGGCCTCGGCGGCGATCGGCCCGACCAGATCGAGAAGCGGCTGGTCGAAGACGATCGCGGAGTTGTCGACATAACCGTCGGCGTCGCGCTCGACGCGGTCTGCGAGTTCCGATTCGATGGATTCACGGCCAAATTCCGCGACGATTCGACGCGCGCGCGTCACCCCGGGCAGAACGTGTCCATTGACGTAGCGATTCAGGTCGCCCGCAGGCAGTCCGGTCTCTACGGCGAGTTCGTCGTAGGTCCGGGTCTGCTTGAGCGAGCGAAGGACATCCAGGGCCCGGAGCTGGAGCGTGGCTTTCTCGGCTCGGTTCATGTCTCGATATCCATGGTTCCACAAGTATGAATACCTCGGGTAGGGCGCGATGGCATCCCGCCCGGTTAGTCGCGGTCTTCGAGTAAATCAGTCGCCGAGACGAGCGACTCGAGGGTGATGCCGTGTTCGGCGAGCAGTTCTTTGGCCCCCTCCTCACGGTCCACGACCACGAGCACGCGGTCTACCTGCGCCCCAGCCCCGCGGAGTGCTTCGACGGCCGAGAGCGCACTCTTGCCGGTCGTCGCCACGTCCTCGAGAACCACCACTGGCTCGTCTTCGGGGAGGATACCCTCGATACGATTACCGGTACCGTAGGCTTTGGTCTGTTTGCGCACGATCACGTATGGATTCCCCGTTACGAGTCCGGTCGCGGTCACGAGCGGGACCGCCCCGAGCGCGACTCCGGCCAGGGTGGCCTCTCCCACACGCTCTTTGAACGCTTCGGCGACGGTTTCGAGCGCCTGCGGGTCGGTCTCGAAGCGGTATTTGTCGACGTAATAGGAACTCGTGCCACCGTGTGAGAGTTCGAACTCGCCGTACCGAACGGCGTCGGCCTCTCGGAGTGCCGCGACGATCTTCTCGGTCATGTCTTTCTCTGGGTTCGGGGGGCGAATAAGCGGTTCGTCCTCCCTCGGCCCCACATTCTCTGAGACCAGGATTCTTCTTCGACCTACCAGGGTTCGTCTTTCAGTCCCAACCAGTATGCAATACCATTTGTCGTCACGTGTAACACCGGTGTCAGTACGAGGACGGCCACGATCACCGGGATGGTGAAAACGGTCCCGAACCAGGCAGAATCAACGATCGCCACAAGGACCAGTGCACCGACGACGAAATCCAGTTGATCGAGTCCCGGAAACGGTTTGCCTCGCGTACGCCCGGTCCGGCGTTTGATGAACGAGGCGGCGATATCGCCCAGCATCGCCCCCAAGGGAAGCGCCACGAGTGCCC
>CAZJZA010000084.1:0-7428 GCA_964550355.1 uncultured Halobacteriales archaeon | reverse complement strand
TTCGATGTCGCGGCGGCGGCCACGTGCTAGATCGCCGCCTGAAACCGCTTTCAACAGGAACATATCCTCATCCGAGAGGATGAACGCTGTTGCATGATCGCCGGCCCAAAATTCCTCGGCCCGGCTATGCATTCGCTCGGTGATCCACACCTTCCCGACAACTTGCCGCTCGAAGAGATCGATTTGAAATCCACGCTCTTCATGATGGAGTTCGACTGTTTTCCCAACCCCTTCGAACGACGCTGTCGGCTCGTCAACCACCGTAAACCCTTGTTCCCGAAGCGACTGGTAGACATGCTCGAACTCGGAAACGACACCGAGAGCAAGGTCGATATCTGCGGTCTGATCTTTCAGCCCGCGAACCGTCATCGCTGAGCCGCCGAGGAGAAACACGTCTACGGATTCCGAGAGCCAAGTGTCGAACTCTTCGAGGAACGATGTAATCGCCTCACCACCTTTGAACACAGTCATGAGACACCATACTGCTCTTTGAGAGCTGAAAATTCTGGTTCACTTGGGAGATTGACTGGGAGATCACCAGAAATCTCAAACGCTCCATCAAGGGGTCGGTACATCGCGGCCACCACTGTCTCCAGACCGTACCACGTTGCTGTTTCTGTGAAGGTTTCTTGGTCGAGATCCAATTTTTCGATCAGCAGCATCGAGTAACTGACGCGGCGAGAGTCCCTATCGAGGAGGAGGGTATGGCACAGTACCTCCGAGGGTGTGAGATCTTCATCGGGAGCGTACCAGAACGCGGGTTCACCGGCGAGGAAGAATTGTAAGCCGTAATCCTGGAATCTCGCGAGTCCAGTTACCCGCCACTCAGCAGCCGACTCTAGGGTAGCAGTATCCTCTGGAGTCTGAACTCGAATGAGAGCTCGTTTCGGGTCACACCACTCGACAGTCGCACTCGGAGCGACTTGACGGGCTCGCGAGCGATGTTCATGAGTCACGACTTCTCGGGCGAAGGTCAGTAGTGGCGAGAGATCATCAGTCAACGCGTATTCGGGCCCTGACGGCGACAGCATCGCACGGTCCTTGAGTGGCGACAGCGCGTCGTGGACGCCTTGTCGAGTTATGTCGAGTCGATCGGCGATGTCGGCTACTCTGCGTGGTTCGTCGAGATACCAACACACGCGAAGCGTAGCTGGCGAAAGAATCTCTATCCAGTCGACGTGACTCAGCTTCGAACGGAGGTCTCGGTACGACTCAACGACCGGATGGTTAGTCACCTGGACGATACGTTGGTTCTTCGAACCCCGGACTTCAGTAAGTATCCCCTCTGCAAGCAACTCATCGAGTACGTCGTAGATGTGGTCCTGCGAATACTCAGTTTCCGCCGCGAGTTCGTTTGGAGTCGCCTCACGGCCAGCGATGAGTGCATCTATCAGCCCGAGGCCGGCCTTTGTCAGCATTCTTGTGAAGAATAAGGCCGTTTCATACTTATATGTTTCTGGATTTTACTTTACAAACGCGAAGTGTACTGGGTTGGCCCTTGTCTGCATTAGAATAGAACTGCACTGAGAGCCAGGCGCGGTATGACGGACTCTGAGCGATATCGTCATCTGGGTCAATCAGGCCACCGTCTGCCTGCGATTAGAGTGACCACGGACCCGACGGGAGTCCCGCGAGCAAGCCTCGGCGAGCGAGTGGGACTACGTCGGGGGAGCGAAGTGTTCCGAAGGAACCTGAGCGGACCCGACGGGATTCGAACCAGAGGAAGACTCACTCCCGACGGTCGCTCGTCTTCCAGGGCTCAAATCCCTGAGCGTTTACACTGCTCCCTTTGGTCGCAGGAAAACGCAGCCGTCCGTTCGCACTCCTCGCTTCGCTCGAAGAACTCACGGACCCGACGGGATTTGAACCCGCGACATCTTGGTCCGGAACCAAGCACTCTATCCACTGAGCTACGGGCCCTCACAAATCATTCTACCGTGAATGTGTTTAACGGTTCTGACTGACACGGAATAAAACCGCTCTGAGTCACTATTCAAACTCTGTTATATGACACCCCAAACGCGAGAAGGACCAAACAACAGTTTGACGCTCCGGCGTTTATACCATAATTCCCCGCGTTGGATCGCATATGGATCGTGGAACAATCCTCGCCGTCGCGATCGCGGTCGCCGTGATCGCCGGAGCCGGTACCGCCGGCATCGCAATGGCGTTCACCGACCAGAACGCATCGCCCTCTCAAACGGACTCGTTCGACCAGTCCGCACCGAATAGCACCATCACCGTCTCGGCCTCGGGCGCAGAGACCGCCGAGCCGGACAAGGCCGTGCTCCGCATCGCCGTCCAGAAGACCGCCGAAGACCCCAACACCGCCCGAACCACGGTTGCGGATAACGTCTCGGCCGTGAACGAAGCCCTGACCGCGATGGGGATTGCCGAGGAAAATATCCGCACGACCGACTACCGCATCGACGAGCGCACCCGTCCACCGTATCCAACTGAGGGAGAGCGAGTCGACGAACCGGTCTATTACGCCCAGCAGCGCATGGAAATCCACCTGACTGACACCGACCGTGTCGGCTCCGTCATCGACACCGCCGTCGAGGCCGGTGCAACGGACGTCCGGGACGTCCGCTTCACGCTCACCGATGAGACCCGGAACGAACTCCGGAACGAGGCCCTCGTGTCCACGATGGAACAGGCCCGCTCCCAGGCCGATACCCTCGCGGACCAGTCGGGCCTGACCATTACCAGCACGAGTGAAATCACGACCCAAATGCAGCGGACGCCGATCGTCCGCTACGCGACCGAGTCCGCCGGGTCCGTCGCCGCTGGAACGCAGATCGACGCTGGCCCGGTGTCGGTCGAGACCCGGGTTACGGTAACCTACCGGGCGGCCGTCTGACGCGATCAAAAAGCCCACCCTAGCAGGGGACTTTTTCGAGGACAGTCAGCAAGGAGCTGACAGACCCACAATCTCAGCTCCAGCATCCGCTCGGCCCCATCGACGACCTGATGGTCCCGCCGCGATGATCGGGAACTGTTCATGAAACTCCCCGTTGCGTGGCGGAACCCGGCCTTCCGTGCTCGAATCGGGATGGGGGTGTCCCGATGACGAACTGGTTAGCAGTCGGCATCGGCTTTCTCGTCGAGTTGCTGGTCGGACTCCTCGGATTGTTGCTCCCGGGCATCGGCCAGATCGCCGCGGGACTGATCGGCGGATTCGTCGCCGGCTATCTCGCTGCCCGGGGCACCTGGAGCGGAGCCTGGCACGGACTGCTGGCCGGTGCGCTCGGCGGTATCCTGCTTGCGCTGCTTGCAGCGATACTGGTGACTATCGTCGGCTCGATTGGATTCGGAATACTCGGGCCCCTCGCCGGTGGCGGCGTGTTCATCGTGTGGGTGACCATCGCCCTCATCATGGCACTCGATAGCGCGATCGGTGGCGCAGTCGGCGGCTTTCTGGCCTGAGTTAGTACTCGGTTCCCTTCCGGGCCCTCGTTCCCTCCTCGAACGGGTGGGCATCCAGCGTGACGTGACTGATCAGGTCGACGTGTCCCTCGAGGTAGTCCGGTGACTCATGACTACCAGTAAGGATCAGTTCGAGGTTCTCGGGTTTCTCCTCGATGAGGTCGATAACCGCCTCTGAGTCGATGAGCCCCCGATTCACCGCGTAGAGAATCTCGTCGAGAATCAACATGTGCACGCCATCCTCGGGAGGACCGTCGAGGTCGAGCGGGGCGGTGAGATCGGCCTCGTTCGCGGCGGCGAGAAGTTCCCGGGCCCGTTCGAGGCCGGCCTGTGCTTTTGCCTCGTGTTCGTCCTCGTCCGGGCCGACGCCCTGGCGGTGCCAGCCGTAATGACCCAGGTTCTCGTACGAGTAGCCGGGGAGGGCGGCGATCGCGTTGTACTCCCCCCGGATGTTTTCTACGGTTTGGGTGCCGCCTTTCATGAACTGCAACAGGTGGACCCGATAGCCGTGACCGGCGGCCCGAAGCCCCATACCCATCGCCGCGGTGGTCTTGCCCTTGCCGTCTCCCCACCAGACCTGCACCAGTCCGAACTCCTCGGGGGCACTCGCCTCGATCGGCTGGTCGGTCAGGGCCGGTTCGGCTTCCGTCGGCTCGCCTGCAGTTTCGGGGTCGTCGCTCTCGGGTTGTGGCATCAATTCCCCGAAGGAGTGGTTTTGCTTTGGGCGTTCCGATAGTCGTGGTTTTGGCCGCTCTTACTGCCGGTGAATCTCGTGACGGCCGAAGCCGTAGCGAAGCCGGTTGGCCAACTGCCGGGAGAGCCGCGGGCCGGAGCGGGAGGAAAAGCGCTCGGCGAGCGCCTGGTAAATGAGCGGCAGCGGGACCTCCTGTTCGAGGGCCTCCTGGACCGTCCAGGTCCCCGTCGATCCGCCGGCGACGTAATCCGCGACGTCGCCCAGGTCCGAGCCTTCCTCGCGGAACGCCTCTTCGGCGAGTTCGAGCAACCAGGATCGGACGACCGCGCCGTTCGTCCAGGTCCGGGCGATCGCCTCCAGGTCGAGGTCGTAGCGCCCCTCCGCAAGCAGTTCGAAGCCCTCGCCGTAGGTCTGCATGAGCGCGTACTCGATGCCGTTGTGAACCATCTTGACGTAGTGACCCGCCCCGGACGGGCCCATCAGTTCGTGGCCCTCGGGCCCCGTCGCGACCGCGTCGAAAACCGGTTCGAGGTCGGCGTAGGCGTCCTCGGGGCCGCCGATCATGAGCGAAAAGCCGACTTCGGCCCCGGCTGGCCCCCCGCTCGTCCCACAGTCGAGATACTGGGCCTCGAGGCGGTCGGCCCGCTCGATCGAGTCCTCGAAATGCGAGTTGCCGCCGTCCACGACGACGTCCTCGGCGGAGAGAAGCGGATCGAGTTCGTCGAGGGCGGCGTCGACCGGTTCCCCGGCCGGAACCATCAGCCAGATGTGCCGGGGGGAGTCGAGAACCTTTGGAATCGCCTGGATCGACTCGACGACTTCCGCTCCTGCGTTTGCCGCCTCGGCTTTGGCTGCCTCGTCGATGTCGAAGGCAACGACCTCGTGTCCGGCTTCGAGGACTCGGTCGACCACGATCTGTCCCATGCGGCCGAGTCCGATGACGCCCAGTTGCATGCCTGGTACTGTGGGGGTCACCCCGTTAGCGATTTCGGTCGGGCCACGGCCCCCAGCACCGAGGTATCGGTAACTGGATCCGGGAGAGAGCAATCTTTATCAACCGAGACACACCTCCACCCCATATGCGCGTCGTCGCTGTAGTACGTGAGTAGATTCGCGGGCAGCACTGCACGCGCTTCTCGTGCGGGTTGGATCGACAAGCGACGATTCCATATAAACACATGACACAGGACATCCCCGAGAACTACGAGCCCGAACGGATCGAATCCGAGTGGGAAGATTACTGGCTCGAGGAGTCGGTGTACGCCTACGATGACACCGGAGCCACCGATTACATCATCGACACGCCTCCGCCCTACCCGACCGGCAATCTCCACATCGGGAACGCGCTTGGCTGGTGTTACATGGACTTTCTCGCCCGGTATCGCCGCATGCAGGGCGACGATGTCCTCTACTCTCAAGGGTGGGACTGTCACGGCCTGCCCACGGAAGTAAAAGTCGAGGAGAACGAGGGGATCCACCGGACCGAGGTCCCACGGGAGGACTTCCGGCAGATGTGTGTCGATCACACGGAGGACCAGATCGACGCCATGCGAACCCAGATGCGCCGGCTCGGCTTCTCTCAGGACTGGGACCAGGAGTACCGCACCATGGACCCGAGCTACTGGGGCAAGACCCAGCGCTCCTTCGTCGAGATGGCCGATAAGGAATACGTCTATCGCGACGAGCATCCGGTCAACTGGTGTCCACGGTGTCAAACCGCCATCGCGGACGCGGAGGTCGAGACCGAAGAACGCGACGGAACGCTCTACTCCATCACCTTCCCCGGAGTCGGCAACGAGGATAGCGAGGAGCGTGGCTCCGCTGGCTCTGCGGCGGAGCCGCAGAACATCGAGATCGCGACGACCCGGCCCGAGTTACTCGCGGCCACGGGCGCGGTCGCCGTCCACCCCGACGACGAGCGATACGAAGACCGCGTGGGAGACACCTTCGAAGTGCCGCCGGTCGGCCAGGAGGTCAAACTCATCGCCGACGAGGAGGTCGACCCCGAATTCGGGACCGGCGCGGTGATGATCTCCACCTTCGGCGACAAACAGGACGTCGACTGGTGGGCCGAGTACGACCTGGACCTGCGGGCCGTCCTGACCGAAGACGGCCACCTTACCGACCACGCTGGCGAGTACGCCGGACTCACCATCGAGGAAGCCAAAGCGCAGATCCCGGCCGACCTCGAGGAGGAGGGCCTGCTCGTCGACACCGAGCCGGTCGAGCAGTCGGTTGGGGTTTGCTGGCGGTGTGACACCCCGATCGAGATCCTCTCGAAAGACCAGTGGTTCGTCGAGGTCCGCCAGGACGAGATCCTTGAAAAGGCCCAGGAAGTCGAGTGGATCCCCGAGCACATGTACGCCCGCCTGGAGGAGTGGACCAAGGGGATGAGTTGGGACTGGGTCATCTCCCGCCAGCGAGTCTTCGCGACCCCGATCCCGGCCTGGCAATGCGAGGCGTGTGGGCACTGGGAAATCGCGGATCTGGACGAACTGCCCGTCGAACCGACCGAAACTGATCCGGCTGTCGGGGTGTGTCCCGAATGTGGAGAACAGGACTGGACCGGTGAGACCGACGTAATGGACACCTGGATGGACTCCTCTATCTCGGCGATGCACGTCGCCGGCTGGCCGGAGGAGCCATTCGAGCCGGTCGCGCTCCGCGAGCAGGGCCACGACATCATCCGCACCTGGGCGTTTTACTCCCTGCTCCGGACCGCCGCCCTCGAAGACGAGAAACCGTGGGACACCGCGCTGATCAACGGGATGGTGTTCGGCCCCGACGGAAACAAGATGTCCAAATCCCGGGGGAACGTCGTTGCCCCGGACGAAGTCCTCGAAACGGAGAGCGCCGACGCCTTCAGGCAGGCGATGGCCGTCGGCGGCCAGCCGGGAGCCGACGTCCAGTTCCAGTGGAAAGAGGTCACCGCCGCTTCCCGGTTTTTGACGAAACTCTGGAACGTCTTCCGCTTTGCCAGCGGACACCTCGACGAAGACACGCCCGAAATCACCGCGCCGGCGTACCGGGACACCGACCGCTGGATTCTCGACCGGCTCGCGTCGGTCACCGAGGAGATGACGACGGCGATGGACGACAACCGGTTCGACCAGGCGGTGCGGGCCCTCCGGGAGTTCGTCTGGGAAGATCTCGCCGATGACTACCTCGAACTGGTCAAAGGCCGGCTCTACAACGGTCGACCGGGCGAGCGCGCCGCTGCCCGCGCGGCCCTTTACGAGGTCGTATCTGCGAGTGTCCGCCTCCTCGCCCCCTTCAGTCCGTCCGGCGCCGAGGAGATCTGGCAT
>CAZJZA010000083.1:0-7437 GCA_964550355.1 uncultured Halobacteriales archaeon | reverse complement strand
TTTCGCGTGAACACTGGGATCGGTGGGATGCCGACAGCATTTACCGCGACCTACGGCGAGGGCGATCCGACGATCGGCATTCTCGCCGAATACGACGCACTTCCCGATCTCTCCCAGGCCGTTTCGGTGAAGCGAGAGCCGGTCGAGTCAGGCGGTGCCGGCCACGGGTGTGGCCATAACCTCTTCGGCGTTGCCGGGGTCGGTGCGGCCCTCGGTCTCAAATCGGAGATCGATCGGGGGGCGATGGAGGGGACGATCCGCGTCTACGGGACCCCAGCCGAGGAAAGCATCGTCGGGAAGGTCTTCATGGCCCGTGCGGGAGCCTTCGACGATCTCGACGCGGCGCTCACTTGGCACCCGTGTGACGTCAGCGGGCCCCAGCGTACCAGTTCGCTGGCCGTTGACTCGATCAAATATTCCTTCGAGGGAACGCCCGCGCATGCATCCCAATCCCCATCTGCGGGACGAAGCGCCCTCGACGCCGTCGAACTGATGAACAATGGGGTCGAGTACATGCGCGAGCACATGCCCGATAAGGCCAGGATTCACTACACGATCTCGGACGGTGGCGGGATGCCAAACGTGGTCCCGAGCGAGGCAACGGCCTGGTATTTCATCCGAGCCCCGACCCGCCTGCAGGTCGACCGCCTCTCCGAACGGGTGACTGAAATCGCCGAGGGGGCAGCAAAGATGTCTGGCACCACGATGTCGCGGAACTACATCACGGGCGCGTATGAGCTTTTGAGCAACAATACAATTGCCGATGTCATGTGGGAAAATTTCCAGGATCTCGGCCGCATCGATTACCCGGAGGCCGATCGAGACTTTGCCGCCGAACTCAATGACACGATAGCACAGGAGACGGTCGAGGCCAGACTCGCGGACCTTCCGGACGAGGCGGCACTGGATGTGGCCGGCCACAGTCTCTACTCGGAGCCGCTCGAGCGAACCGACGGCGCATCGATAATGATGGGCTCGACTGACGTGGGTGACGTAAGCTGGATCACGCCGACGGCGCAGTTCCGAGTCGCCTCGTGGCCTGTCGGGACCCGACCACACACGTGGCAGGCTGTTGCGGCGAGCGGTGGATTCGGCACGAAAAGCGCCCCATACGCGGCCAAGCTACTCGCCGGGACGGCGTATGACCTGTTCACCAATCCGGATCGGCTTGCCAAAGCCACCCAAGAGTTCAAAGAGTCAACGGGGGCTAGATCTTACGAATCACCGCTCCCCGACGACATCGAACCGCCTTTCGATGTCGGTCTCCGCTCGTAAGAATTGGCAACTCGACGAATCGAAACTCTACTTCTCCCCAGTCTGGAAATCTACTCCGCCAATTTCGCGTGGACCTGAAATTATCCCCAGCCGATGAAATGTTCATACGCCGCCACGACAACGATGCCGATGATGGCCATTGCTGCGGTTTTCTGCATCGTCCCGATCTCGAGTGTAGAGGCGATGTAGATTCCGAGACTTCCTGTTACGGCCACAATCAGAAACGGTTTCCAGCCGTCCTGTCGTGGCCTCGTTCGAGCCATATCAAATCAATTCCTTGCCACCCCATAAAGCCCACCGGCGAGGGAAGGTGGTATGGAGCAGACATCGACCGGAGCTCGAAAATGCACATTTTGTCAATGACGAGACACAGCTCAACAGTCTCTCAGATTCACTCGGTTTACCGGCCCTCTGGGCACCTGCTATAGACGGTAAGTAACATTTTTCTTATGTAGATAACTTATTAAAATATAAGAAATCAAAATTATTTTGTGTGAATTGCCCAAATGGAGAAAACTCACTCATCTGAGAATAATGGTAGAAAATACAAAATACCAATTTAAATCGGAATAATATTCGATATATTTACAAATTACAAAACCGACAAACCCGTTTTTCACAGAGATGGGCAAATACTATTCAATATCTAGAATAAAAACAGTCGCGTAGTATCCGAATTTTTACTCTGTTCTCAACCGGGTGTGAGAGACCGCTCGATCGGGGCGGAAACACTCTCGGACTGAATGGAAGCTCTTGATCGCGGGAGGGGTTGGCTGAGAATGTTGCCCGGCAAAGAACTATATATTCGGCAAGAAAAGGTGGCGCAAATAGATGGCCGCCGATTCCGAAACTCGGGTATCCCTAGAGCGGGCCACGAAAGACTACGGATCTGTCGTCGCGGTGAAGGGAATCGACCTGGAAATCGAACCGGGCGAGTTCGTCGTTATTGTCGGTCCAAGCGGGTGTGGGAAGAGCACGACGCTGCGAATGATCGCGGGGTTAGAAGAGCTCACCGAGGGGGCGTTGTACTTCGACGACCGGAAAATGAACGGCGTCGAGCCGAAAGATCGCAACGTTGCGATGGTGTTCCAGAATTACGCGCTCTATCCTCATATGACGGCTCGTCGGAACATGGTTTTCGGGATGAACTCCGGGGGCCAGTCCTACTCGGAAGAAGAGATAGCACAGCGAGTGGCAGAAGCCGCCGATACCCTCGGTATTACCGACCTTCTCGACCGGAAACCGAAGCAACTCTCGGGAGGTGAACGCCAGCGAGTCGCACTCGGTCGCTCGCTGGTACGAGACCCCGATGTTCTCCTGCTCGACGAACCGCTTTCGAATCTCGATGCAAAACTTCGCATCCAGATGCGGACCGAACTCCGAGAATTGCATCACGAACTCGGAACGACGACCGTCTATGTTACTCACGACCAGACCGAGGCCATGACCCTCGGGGACAAGGTGGTGGTGATGGAGGACGGTGAGATCCAACAGGTCGATCCGCCGACGGCGCTCTACGACTTCCCCGAAAACCGCTTCGTCGCGGACTTCATCGGCGAACCACCGATGAACATGCTCCCGGTCGAAATCCACGAGGGCGACGGTGGCCACGCCGTCACGTTCACGGCTGGGCCACAGGACTTCAGGCTCCCGCTCCCCGGAACGGACGGCCCCTCTACGCTCGCCGGCCAGGAAGCGCTTTTGGGGGTTCGGCCTGGAGATATCCACCGGGAGGAACTTGACGAAGACGAACCGGAAACGACCCTTGAACTGACCGTCAACATCACGGAGCCGCTGGGGGAGTCGTTGCTGGTACACGGGTCGGCGGGCGACCAGGAGCTGACCGTCGAACTGGACGCCCATGCGACGGTTTCGAAGGGAGAGACGGTCTATCTGGAATTCGATTTGGACCGCTTACACCTCTTCGATCCGGCCGAGGGGGAGGCACTGTACCACTCCGCGGAGCCGGCCCTCGAACAGCACTGACTGAGAGAATCGTCCGGGCTCTGTGTGCGGCTTCTCGCCTGGAGTCGTCGGTCGAGGGCGAAAGCTGGCAGTAAAGCTTTTGAAAGTGGCCTTAGAACCCGAAATAGAGTCACATGTTACCGAACGGCTCGGATACCGGCAGGAAGACGTATTCGCGGCGAAAACTACTGAAAGCTGGCGGCGCAGCGGCAGTGGTGGGGCTGGCCGGGTGTGCAGGCGGGGGCGATGAATCCGGCGATGGGACGACCGAAGCGGGAACCACGACGGCCGGCACGGTCGAGGATCAGGCGGTGACGATCAGTTTCTGGCCGGCCTGGGGCAGGTACTACAAGGAGACGTTCGACGCGATGGTCGCGAACTTCGAGGACGAGTACCCGAACATCACCGTGGACATGTCCGCTCAGGGGAGTTACACGGAATCCAGGACGGCACTGTTCAACGCGGCCAACGCGGGCAATCCCCCGGACGTCGGCCACATCGACAAGAAAGACGCTATCGTCGCTCGGGACAGCGGGTTCATGACGGCGATCGAGGACATCTGGCCGGACGTGCCCAAAGACGACTACGTCGGCCCGGCGATGGGGACAAGCGTCATCGAGGGGACGATGTGGTCGATCCCCTTCAACAACTCCCAGATCCTCATGTACTACAACGAGGATCACTTCGAGGATGCGGGACTCGATCCCGATTCCCCGCCGGACACGCTCGATGAGCTGGCGACAGCAGCGAACACCATCGTGGACGAGGGCGTGGCCGACTACGGCGTCACCTGGCCCAACCACAACTGGTGGGTCCACAGCTGGATGGGCGAACAGGAGGCCTTCGTCGCCGACAAGGAGAACGGTCGGGTCGGCGAACCGACCGAGGTGTACTACAACGGCGATACTGCGCGTGACCTCTTCGATTGGTGGGTCAACGATCTCGGCGACGCGTACCTCAACCCCGGCATCAAGGACTGGGGCGCGGCCGAGCAGGCTTTCCAGAACGGCGTCTCCTCGATGCTGATGGACTCCACCGGGTCGATCGCGTATCTCCTCGAGGGCTTCAGGGACAGTGGCATCAACGCGAGTGTCGCCCCGCTCCCGGTGCCTGGCGAGCGGATCGGGCACAACATGGGCGGGGCCGCCGTTTGGGTCACCGACAAGGATCGATCCGACGCCGAGCGGGACGCGATCCGGAAGTTCCTCGAGAACATGACCGGGCCCGAACAGCAGGCCCTGTACTCGAGGCGGACGGGGTATTTCCCGTCTCACGAGGAGTCCTTCACCGTGCTCCAGGAAGACAACTTCTACGAGGACAATCCGGCCTACGGGGTCGCCTTCGACCAGTACGAGGCCTGGGAGGAGTACCCGATGAACCAGGGCATCCTCATGGGTCCGAGTGCGAAGGTCTTCAAGGAACTCGAGCGCCAGACGGACAACATGCTCGGGGGGACGACCATCGACGAGGCGACCCAGGCGGCCAAGGACTTCGGCGACAGAAGTCTCGCCCGCTACGTCCGGGGCTGACGCCGCCGATCGATGAGCGAAATTTATTCAGCCGACTGGAAGGCCTACCTGCTGCTGTTGCCAACCCTCGTCGTGAGCGTCGCCTTTCTGTATTACCCGGCCGTGAAGACCTTCAGACTCGCCCTCTACCAGACTGTCGCGGCCGGGGGGAATCGGATGTACGTCGGGCTGGAAAACTTCAGGTGGTTGCTCAACTCGTCGAATTATCACTACAGCTTCTTCATTTCGCTCGTCTTCGCGGCGATCGTGGTGGTCGGATCGATGGGAATCGCGCTGTATTTGAGCTACCTGATCTACCGCGTCGCGGTGGGAACCTCGGGCTATCTCGTCTCCGGCATCCTCTCCTATTCGTTTTCCTTCACGATCGTCGCGACGATCATGGTGTTCCTGCTTGAACCGTCCGTGGGGATCCTCACCAATTTGCTCGAACAGCTATTCGGCCTCGACATCAACTGGGTGACCAACAGCACCCAGGCCATCATCGTCGTCTCGGGCACCTCGATCCTGAAGATGGTCGGCTACAACGTCATTTTCCTCATCGGGGCACTGAGCTCGATTCCCGAGACGATCAACGAGACGGCCAAGCTGGACGGCGTCGGGCACTTCAAACTCCTTTCGCGGGTGTACGTCCCGCTGATCTCCCCGACGCTCGCCTTCCTGTTGATCATGAACACCGTCTATGCCTTCTTCCTGCCCTTCCCGGTCATCGACGTCATGACGAGCGGTGGGCCGGGGAACTCGACCTCGATCTTGATCTATCACCTGTATCAGAGCGCCTTCAACTATAGTCAGATGGGTCTGGCCGCCACGGAGTCGATCGTGCTCTTCGTGCTGGTCGGCGGGCTCATCATCATCCAACTGGTGTGGTCCGACCGGGCCGCACACTTCGGAGGTGGCTGATGAGCGTCGCTAAACACCTCGAACGCGTTCATCTTCGCTCGAGGCTCGAGCGATCGGTCAGGGTAGCCCGCCGGGAGTGGAAACTCCACTCCCAGCTCATCGTGACGCTGTTCGTGCTCCTCGTTCCGCTCGTGCTGGTGTTGCTCATGAGCACCCAGACGAAAACCGAGATCCTCGATTTCACCTTCATCGGCATCGGAAGCGACGGGCTCGACAACTATCGCGTGGTCCTCCAGGAGTACGGCTTCCTGAGTTACCTGAAAAACAGCTTCGTCATGGCGTCGCTGATCGCGGTGGGCAAGGTCGGCATCTCCATGCTGGCCGCACTCGCCATCGTGTTTTTCGACTTCCGGTTCAAGCGATTCCTGTTCCTGTTCATCCTGCTCACGCTGACCTTGCCGGTCCCGGTGCGGATCGTTCCGCTGTTCGAGATCATGGTCGATATGGGCTGGAACGATACGATGTACGCGTTGGTCCTTCCCTATCTCGCGAGTGCGACCTCGGTCCTGTTGCTCCGCCAGCACTTCCTCTCGATCTCGGAGTCGCTCGTGGAGACCGCCCGGCTCAACGGCGTCGGCCCGCTCAAATTCCTGGTTTATGTTCTCATCCCGATGTCCAAGAGCATGATTATCGGGCTCTTCGTGATCGCGTTCATCTGGGGCTGGAACCAGTATCTCTGGCCGCTCGTCGCCATCCAGTCCAGTAGCCAGCAGGTCGTCCAGGTGGGGCTCGCCGAGTTGCAAGGTGCGACCGGTGGGGGTCAGACACTGTGGGGGCTCATCATGGCCGGGACCGTGCTCGCGCTGTTGCCACCACTGGTCATCCTGATCCTCGCGAACCGGCCGCTGCTGGAGACGTTCAACGTCCAGATGAAGTGATCGGTGCTTTCTCGCTTTTCTTTGCGATCCGGACAGGCCACTTCGGCCGCACGGTGAACAAAATCACTCAGAAGAACAGTACGAGCAGCCCGGCGACCGTCGCCCCGGCGGCGACGAGCACCGACGTCGCGACCGTCACCGGCCTAGTGAGCGTTCGGTTCATCGAGACGACCAGCGCGAGCTTGACCAGAATGCTGGCCGTGACGCCGGCGATGATCGCCACCGAGGCGAGCTGGATGCTGATGTTGCCGGACTGGACGAGCAACACCGCACTCGTGGTGACGGCTCCACTCGAGACGAGCCCGCTGAGGAAGCTCGAAACGAGCAGGCCGGAAGCACCGTAGGCACTCTGGGCGCCCGCCGAGAGCACGAGGACCACGAGAAAGAGTCCCCCGAAGGTGAGCGCCGACCGGAGATTGAAGGGCGAGTCGAAGTCCAGGTCGAAGGAGACTGTCCAGTCGCTCATCACGTAGGAGAGGACGATCCCGGTGACGACGATCGTCCCGAGCGGGGCGACGAGAAAGAGGGAGATACCCGGGATGAACACGACGGCGATGAGGAGGTCCCGCATGGCCATCGCGGCGTTTGCCAGCATGATCGAGCCAACCGCAAGCTGATTGAGCGCTGGGTTGGAGCGGGTCCGGGAGACTATCTCCCCGATGACCGCCGTGGAGTTCGCCAGCCCGCCGAAGAAGCTCGTAACCGCAATTCCTTTCGCCCCGTAGCGGGCCACCACGAGATAGTTCACAAAGCCGATGACGCTGATGACCATGATGAGCAACCAGACGGTCTGTGGATCGACGGTGTTCCACGGGTCGACGGACTCGCTCGGCAGGAGCGGGTAGATGACAAAGGCGATGACCGCGAATTCGACGGCACTCCGAATCTCC
>CAZJZA010000082.1:0-7640 GCA_964550355.1 uncultured Halobacteriales archaeon | reverse complement strand
CACCGCCCGCGATCTCTTTGCCTGACAGGTCTGCTTCGATCACCCCGGGCATCTCGACCACCCGCAGGATCCTTGTATGCCCGCTCGCGTAGCCGGGGGCATGAGCATGGGATCGGACATGTACCGCCAGCAGATCCTGGATCACTACAAGAACCCCCGGAACTACGGCGAACTCGCGGATCCGACGTTCAGTCACCGGGGCTACAATCCCTCCTGTGGGGACGAACTCGAGTTCGACGTCGTCCTGGCCGACGACGGTGAGACAATCGACTCGGTCGCCTTTCACGGGGAGGGGTGTGCGATCAGTCAGGCCGGCGCGAGCCTGCTCGGGGAGCGCTTGCCGGGGATGACACTCGAAGAAGTGCAGGCGCTCGACCGGGACGACGCGATCGAACTGCTCGGCGGGGACATCAGCCCGATGCGGATCAAATGTGCCGTCCTCGCAGAGAAAGTCGTCCAGGACGGAGCGGCGATCTACACTGGCGACCGCGAGGACGAAACGACCCAGGTCGAGGACTGAACGGTTTTCGCGCCGGATACGTACGGGCCGAGAGAACGTACTCCGAGTTAGGCCTGTTCGTAGGCGTCCGACCGTCGCTCGATCTGGCGGCCGAGCGCCCCCAGAAATGCCATCAGGAATCCGAGTCCCCGCTGGATGTCGTCGTCCCGGAGCTTTGAGACTGCGCCCATCATGCCGACCTTCTCGGGGTTCTCGAAGGCATCGGCCTCGTCCATCGCGTCCATCATGGTCACGAGGGTGCGGATCGTGTCCGTCTGGGTCGCGCTGCCGGCGACCAATCCGAGTTCGTTCGCCAACCCGGCGGCCTCGACGACCATCTCGTCGTCGAGCGCGTCGGCGAGAAGCGAGATTGCCGTTGCCGCCTCGGTCAGGTCATCGAGGGTGCCGTCCTGCTGAAGTTCGATGATCGTGTCTGCGGCCTCCTGGATGGCGTCTGATTCGGCTTCGAGTTCGTCTAATTCATCACTCATTTACATCACCCCTCTGGCGGTGAGCCAGTAGGCCTCGTTGTATCCCAGCTTCGACCAGTGGAGGAAGCGGTTCTCGTCGCGCACGACCGGTTCGTGGTCGTAGGCGAATTCGATGAACGTGCCCTCCTCGGTTCCGGCCTCGATGAAACAGATCGTCTTGCCGTGGAACGTCGCCGTCGGGATCTGCCCTCTGACCTCGCTTGCGATCCGCGAAACGAGCGTGCCCGAGGCGTAGTGGGCCACGCTGCCGGCCTTGCTCGTCGGGAGGTTGGTCACGTCACCGATGCCGTACACGTCCTCTGCATGGTCGGATTCGAGCGTGTTGCGGTCGACCTCGAGCCATTCCTCGCCGAGTCCGGCCTCCTCGACGATCGGGGAGGCGGTGAACTCGGGGATGCCGACGAGGAGGTCGAAGTCGAGTTCCTTCCCTTCGAGGGTCTCGATGGTGCCGTCTTCGACGCTCTCGACGTTGAAGAAGGTCTGCGTGTCGATGTCCCGCTCCTCGAATCGAGGGACCATCCACTCGGCCGTGGGGCGAACCCCGTGCAGCCGCTGGATGGGGTAGGTGTACGTAATGTCGATGTCCTCGCGAACCCCGCGTTCGCGGAACCACTGATCGACGATCATCGGGAACTCGGCCGGGGCCGCCGGACAGACGTGTGGCGTACCGATGACCGAAAGGACGAGATGCCCTTCTTCGAAGGTCGCCAGTGCCTCGCGCAGGTCCTCGGCCGCGTCGGGGCCGTAGAAGTGATGGCCAGGGCCGTCCTCGCCCAGTCCGGGGGTCTCCTCGGGCTGGGGGATGGCACCGGTTCCGACCACGAGATAGTCGTAGCCGAGATCGCTTCCGTCGGCCATCGAGAGGGACTTCCCCTCGGTGTCGATTTCCGTGACGCGCTTGTAGACCAGGTTGACCCGGCGGTCGACGAGGTCGACCAGCGGTCGCGTGGTGTCCTCCAGTTCGGCTTCGCCGAAGGGCACGTAGAGATAGAGGGGTTTGTAAATGTGATTCGGGTTATCACTGACGATCGTAACCGCTACCTCACCGGCGTCGATTTCGGGTTCCAGTTCTTCGGCGAGGCGGTTGGCGGTTACCGTGCCGCCGGTGCCGCCACCGACGATGACAATTCGCTCTGTCATATCAGGTCTTCTTTACGTAGATCGAGTAATACTCCCCTTCGTCGACGATGTCGAGGAGTTCGTGGCTCGCTTCTTCGACCCACTCGGGGACGTCGTTTTTCGACCCTTCGTCGCCGGTCAGGAGTTCGACGACCGTGCCGGCTTCGACGTCTTTTATTTTGCCGATCAGGTCCATAAGGGGGCCCGGACAGGCCGAGCCGCGTGCGTCTACCGTTTCGTCTGCCTGGATGTCTGTGTCGCTCATTGTTGTTATACGAAGATGATCTGTTTGTCTTGTGCACGATTCAGGAACCCGGAAACGCCCAGCGCGTCGTCGAAGACGTCGACGTAATCATCGAGGTCGTTTCCGAGGACGTCCATCGCCATCTCGCAGGCGTATACCTGGAGCGGCCCGATGGCCTTTGCCTTTTCGAGTTGCTCGGTGAAAAGCGGACTCGACGTGTCGGCCGAACGCATCGCCTCGGCGACGCGACCGCCTTCGAAGTCCCTGTTTGCAACGGTTTCGGTCTCGAAGGCATTGAGTCCGTTCATCGTCACAAAGACCTCTACGGGAACGTCCGAGGAGGCAGCGACGCTTGCGATCATGCTCACTGCCTGCACTCGTTCGAATTCCTCGGAGGCGAGGACGACTGCATAGCCGGTCATTTTGCTTCCACCACAGGGCTACTACGAACCTGAGAGTAGTAATGCATTTTCATTCCAAGATTGCGGGAATCTACCCCCCTATTGAAAGGGGGATTAGTTGACGGAACGGCGCGAGTGCTCGGTTCGTTTCGGGCCGGACCGTTCCGATTATTCCGGCATGAGTCCGCCGTCCTCGACGCGCATCACGGCCTCTCCATCCGCGAGATTCGGTGCGTCGACGAGGCGAACGATGCGTTTGCTGCCCTTCGACTTGCGGAGGTAGATCCGGAACGTCGAGGTGTGACCCAAAATGTTGCCGCCGATCGGCTTTGTCGGATCGCCGAAAAACGCGTCGGGGTTCGACTGGACCTGGTTTGTCACCACGACTGCAGTATTGTAGAGGGTGCCGATTCGCATCAGGTCATGGAGGTGCTTGTTGAGTTTTTGCTGGCGGTCCGCGAGTTGTCCCCGGCCCACGTACTCCGCCCGGAAGTGGGCGGTGAGCGAATCCACGTTGAGCAGGCGCACCGGCCACTCGCTATCCTCGTTCTCGGAGGCGACCTGCTTTGCCTTCTCGGCCAGCAGGATCTGGTGGTTCGAGTTGAACGCTTTTGCGACGTGGATCTTATCGAGGATGTCCTCGATTAACGTTTCCATCGCGGCTTCGTCGTCCGGTCCACCTTCGATCTCCCGCTGTTCCATCGTCGCCTCGATGGCCTCGTCGCTGAGCCCCCGAACCATGTCGTCGATTCGCTCGGGACGAAAGGTGTCTTCGCTGTCGACGAAGATTGCACTCCCCTCCAGGCCGCCGAATTCTTCGGGCAACTGCACGTTCACGGAGAGCTGGTGAGTGATCTGGGACTTCCCGGAGCCGAACTCGCCGTAGACCTCCGTGATGGAGAGGGTTTCTGAGCCCCCGCCCAGCAGTTCGTCGACCGCGTCGACGTTCCAGGTGAGCTTGCCGATCTGCTTTCGGCGTTCGAGGACATCCCGACCGCTCTCGAACCCGCCCACGTCCGCCTTCTCGCGGGCCGCCTTGATGATGTCCGCGGCGCTCGATTCTCCGACGTCTGCCGTGTTCGAGAGTTCGCCCGGGGAGGCCACCGCCAGCCCCTCGTAGGAGTCGAACCCGGAGTCCATGAGTTTATCAGCCGTTGCCGGCCCCACACCTGGGAGATCCTCAAGGTCGGCGTCACTTGCCATGGTTTTGGATTGTATGGGCCCAGGGATAAACCCTCGTAAACACCATAGTGAAAGTGAAAACGCCCGACAGTGCTGGGGACGAATCGGTGGCCGCCAAAAGGTTTTACCAGGAACGGAGGGGTGACGATCGTTCCTGGTTCGTCACTCCCAGGGGTGAGCGCCGGAGCGGTCCGGCCAGAGGGGATACCAGTACGCAGAATCCTCCTCCACGTCGAGTTCGTCGTCCATGACCGACTGGAGTTTGACCTCGCGGGAGTCGTTTCGCTCCGAGGTGCCCCGAGGGGCGAATGGATAGAACGAGCCCCGGCGGAACGAGTAGATCCAGTAGACGCCGTCGCCACCGTCTTCGGGTTCGAAGTGGAACACCGCCGCGAGGAGCCGGTTCCCGTATCCCCGATCTGCGAGCGTGTCGGCGGCCACGTAGAGGTCGGCGATGAGCTCCTCGAAGGCCGACCGGGTCGCGACCGCCCAGGTGTAGCCGTGGCCGTCCTCGTGGACGCTCGACCAGCCCGGTCCGTCGAGGACGGCCTCGACGTCCCGCAGTGCCCCCTCGAAGTCGGTGGAATCCATTGCGGAGAAGACGAGACCCGCAGTCTCACCCGGCTCGTAGTCGAGGTCGACGGTCATCGTCACCGAGGCGGCGGTCAACTGAAACAGGTCGTCCGGATCGGCTGCCCGTGTGGCGTCCGCCTCCGCCTGACTGCCGAAGATCTTCCGGAGACTATCGAGCAGGCCCATGTCAGGCCGTCTCGATCTCCTTTTCGAGACCGCGAAGTCGCTCGACGCGGTCCTCCGTGGTCGGGTGGGTGCTAAAGAGGCGGCCGACGAACCCGGCCTTGATGGGAATGATGAAGAAGGCGTTCATCTCGGCCTCGTCCCGGAGATCCTCCTTGGGTACCCGGTCGATCCGATTGTCGATCTTCAGCAATGCGGAGGCGAGCTTCGATGGCTTGCCGCTGATCATCGCTGCGCCGCGGTCTGCGGCGTACTCTCGGTACCGGGAAAGCGCCCGGATGAGCAGGAACGAGATGATCCAGACCACGATCGAGACGGCGATCGCCACGAAGACGGGCGCGCCACCGCCCTGCCGGTTTCGTCCGCCGGCGAACAACCAGCCCCAGCGGACCACGATGAACGCCAGCGTGGAAAGGAACGAGGCGATGGTCATCACCGTCATGTCCCGGTTCTTGATGTGGGAGAGTTCGTGGGCGAGGACCCCTTCGAGTTCGTCCTCGTCGAGGGTCTTCATGATTCCCGTCGTCACGGCGACGGCCGCGTTGTTCTTCGACCGGCCGGTCGCGAAGGCGTTCGGGACGTCGGAGTCAACGACGGCGACTTTCGGCTTGGGCAGATCGGCCTGCTGTGAGAGCCGCGAGATCGTGGCGTGAAGCCCGGGCTGCTCCTCGGGGGAGACTTCCGTAGCACCCATACTCCATAGGGTGAGTTTGTCGCTGAAGAACCACTGGACGAGTGAGAACCCCCCGAAAAAGAGGAGCATCATGGTCGCGCCGCCGCCCAGATACACGGTGATCACTCCGGCGAACACGATATACAGGACGAAGAGGAGGAACATCGTCACTCCCATCCGAAGCCGCAATCCCCAGTCCGATTTCCACTCCATGCGTGCAGTCGGCTTATGCATCGAGATAGAAACACTTTCCGGCACGGCGACGACGGGGGCGGCCGCCGGAGTGTCGCGATTGTACGCCACGTCGGTGGGGCGATTACACGCCACGTTGGTGCCGTAATTGTACGCCACGTCGATGGGGCGATTACAGGCCACGCCGGTGCCACGATTGTACGCCACGTCGGTGGGGCGATTACAGGCCACTTAACAGCCTCCACGGTCTATTCCGGTCCAATGACGACGGCGTCTGGGACGTTCTGTCCCCGGTGTGGCGAGCCCGTCGACCCCGAGATCGTGGGGGAGACAGAGCGTGGGCTCTGCACCGACTGCTACCTCGAGAATTTCGACCTCGTCGATGCGCCGGAAACCGTCGAGGTCACCGTCTGTGCCCGCTGTGGGGCGGTCAAACGCGGCGACTCGTGGGTCGACGTGAGCGCCCGGGACCTCACCGAGGTGGCGATCGAGGAGGCCACGGAGGAACTCGCGGTCCACCGCGAGGCCGAGGACTTCTCCTGGACGGTCGAGCCCGAACAGATCGATCAGAACACGATCGTCTTAGACGCCACGTTCACCGCCACCGTTCGCGACCGTGATTGTAAAGAAGACCGATCGATCCGGGTTGCGATCGGCCGGGGCACTTGCACGCGGTGTGGACGCATCGCCGGTAGTTCCTACGCGAGCGTGGTGCAGGTTCGGGCCAGCGATCGAACGCCACGTCCGGAAGAGGGCGACCGGGCCGTCGAGTTGGCCCACCAGATCACGACGGACAGGGAAGCGAAAGGCGACCGGGAAGCCTTCGTGACCGAGGTCACCGACTCGGGCCACGGCCCGGACATCAAACTCTCGACCACCAAACTGGGTCGGCGAGTGGCCATGAAACTCATCGAAGAGTTCGGGGGCTCGATGTCCGACTCGGAGACCCTAGTCACTGAGGACGCCGACGGGAACGAGGTCTATCGCGTGACATACGCCGTCCGCCTGCCCGCCTTCCAGGCGGGGGACATCATCTCCGTGCCGGACGCGAAGGGGCCGGTGCTCGTGCAGGGCGTCAGGGGGAATCTCAAGGGTGTGGACCTCGAAACCGGCGAGCCATTCGTTACGAACTTCGAGGACGGCACCGTTCCCGAGGCGACGAAGGTGGGCTCCCGTTCCGAGGCCGAGGAGACGACCGTGGTCTCGGTCCCCGACGAACACGCCGTCCAGGTCCTCGATCCGGCCACCAGCGCGACTCGAACGGTGGCCCGGCCCTCGTACTTCGACCCGGATGCCCCGACCGTCGACGTGTTTCGAACGGACGAGACCCTCTACGTGCTCCCCGAGACATGACCGCGCTCGCCGCCCTCGTGGCCAAACCGGATGTCGACATGGCGATTGCCTCTCTTCGCGAGGAGGGGGTGCACGACGACAGCCGTCGACTCGTGGAATACGACGACGAGACGGTCGCGATCCCGGTCACCGACTCGCCAAAAAATACCCGCGTGAAAGACGTGATCGAGCAGGTCGACCCGGAACCGCGCGTGACCGATCTGCCGACGGTGCTCCGGGAACGGGGGTTTTCCCCCGCGGAAATCGACCGGGCACCGGGCTCCTGGGCCGTTATCGGCGACGTGATTCTCGTCCGCTTTGGCGAATGCGAGAGCCGGGAAGCGGTCGCCGAGGCACTGCTCGAACTCCACCGGGGCGCGGACACCGTCGTCGCCCGCGGTGACATCGTAGGAGAGCACCGCGAACCGGAAATCGAGGTCGTAGCCGGCGACAGTGACACGGAGACGATCCACACCGAACACGGCACTCGCTACGGGATGGACCTTGCAAAGGTGATGTTTGCTCCGGGGAACAAGGCCGAACGGGCCCGGATGGGCGAGATTGTCGAAGCCGGGGAACGAGTCCTCGACATGTTCGCCGGGATCGGCTACTTCACCCTGCCGATGGCCCGGGCCGGCGCACAGGTCACGGCCGTCGAGAAAAACCCCATCGCGTTCCAGTATCTCTCGGAAAACGCCAGGCTCAACAGCGGCGTAGAGCGGGTCGAACTCCTCCTCGGGGACTGCCGCGA
>CAZJZA010000081.1:0-7666 GCA_964550355.1 uncultured Halobacteriales archaeon | reverse complement strand
CTGTTGGATTCAGTCGGCCAGCTCCCGGTCAGGAAGGCGTTCAAGGTCTCCGACGAGATCCTGATGCGCTCGGTCAAGGGCATCACCGAACTGATTACCAAACCAGGACTAGTGAATCTGGACTTCGCCGATGTCCGGACGGTCATGGAAAAGGGCGGTGTTGCGATGATCGGGCTGGGAGACGCCGACGCAGACAAAAAAGCGAAGGACTCGGTTCAAGAAGCCCTCCGATCTCCGCTTTTGGACGTCGACATCGCCGGGGCGAACTCCGCGCTGGTGAACGTCACCGGGGGGCCGGACATGTCCATCGAGGAGGCAGAAGGGGTCGTCGAGGAGATCTACGACCGGATCGACCCGGACGCAAGAATCATCTGGGGGACGTCGATCGACGAGGAACTCGACGGCCACATGCGCACGATGGTCGTCGTAACGGGGGTCCAGTCCCCACAGATCTACGGCCGACAGGAGGAACTGCCGGTCGATCCGCAAGTAGAAGAGTTCGACTACGTCGAGTGATCAGGGCCGACAGCTGCTAACGTCGAGTGATCGAGGTCGACGACAGCTACTGCCAAATGACCGGGGCCGACGCCAGCAATCGTCGAGTAATCGAGGCAGACGACAGCTACTGCCAAATGATTGGAGCCGACAGTAGTTTACGTCGAGTGGCCGGGGCCGACGGCAGGGATTTTCAATAGATAGAAAAGCACCCGTCTCAAAGGAGGGCTATGGACGTACCATACGAGTTGAACGCCTACACCCGAGTGCTCAAGCTAGCGAGTACTCCGGACTGGGAGGAATTCTCCCGTATTTCGCTCATTGCGGCGGCCGGAATCCTCCTCATTGGCGTCATCGGCTTTCTCATCTTCCTGATCATGAGCGTCCTCCCGGGGGCCTGATCATGTCGGTTTTCGCCGTCAAAACCACGGCCAGCCAGGAACAGACCGTGGCGAGCATGATCGCAAATCGCGAGGAGGACAAAGTCCACGCAGTGCTCGCTCCTGAATCACTCACCAGCTACGTCATGGTCGAGGCCGAGGATACAGGGGTTCTCGAACGCGTACTCGAAGATATCCCCCACGCCCGGACCATCGTACCGGGGGAGAGTGGCATCTCCGAGGTCGAACACTTCCTCTCCCCGAAGCCGGACGTAGAAGGGATCGCCGAGGGGGACATCGTCGAGTTGATCGCGGGGCCGTTCAAGGGGGAGAAGGCCCAGGTCCAGCGCATCGACGAGAGTAAAGACCAGGTCACAGTCGAGCTCTACGAGGCAACCGTCCCGATCCCGGTCACGGTTCGGGGCGACCAGATCAGGGTCCTCGACAGCGACGAGCGATAGCGACGCAACTGAAGCGACCGGCTTTCAATCCGAGGCGGACTCCGCGGATTCTGTATCGAGGGTGTCTTCGACACTTTCCGTGATTTTTTCTCGCCATCGGATCGCATCGGAGTCGGCGTCGTAGTGTCTCACGTACTCGGCCCGCGTGTGTTCCGTAAAGGCGTGTTTGATGGCGAAAAACCCGGCCGAGACCGACTCGCCACAGACTCGACACGTGTGGCCCTCGTGGTCGTCTCTCTGGTGGGAGAGGACGGATTCGACGTCCTCGAAGTCCGCCAGACAGCCCTCGATCGCACAGACCCAGCGCGACATACCCGTAATTTGCGTGGCGCGCCCATAACGATTTCCCACAGCGGCCGCCACCCGACCTGCGGCGATCCAGTTCGGTCGCGGCGGATCCACAAGCGACAATACGGGGGCCACCCAATCACGACTGTGTCGGAAACGCGTGTCGACCTCCACGTCAAAATCCTCGACGAGCAAGTCGTCGACCGGGCGAAAGCCCGCGGCGTCGACGTGTTGGTTTACGCCCCACATTTCACCCGCCTCCCGGCCGCCCGTCGGCGAGCCGAACGCCTGAGCGACGAAGACCTGCTCGTCGTTCCGGCCAGGGAGATATTCACGGGATCCTGGCAGAACCGGAAACACGTCCTCGCACTGGGGCTCGACGAGCCAGTTCCGGATTTCATCACCCTCGAAGCGGCAATGGGCGAACTCGATCGCCAGAACGCGGTCGTCCTGGCACCCCATCCCGAGTTTTTGACCGTGAGCCTGGATCGTGAAGATCTCCTGCAGTACGAATCCCAGATCGACGCCATAGAAGTCTATAATCCAAAACATCTCTCCCGTCACAACCGAATCGCCCTCGAACTGGCCAATACAGTCGAAGTGGGGGTATTCGGATCGTCCTACGCCCATCGAAAATCGACGATCGGCGAGGTCTGGACGACCATTCAGGAATCGATCGAGACCGAATCCGACCTCCTCGAAGCCCTTCGATCCGACCGACCCCAGCGGGTCGAACACCGGAACGGCCAACAACACGATCTGCGCCGTTTCGCCGAATTCGCCCACCTGGGGTGGGAGAACTCCTGGGAGAAGTTCGACCGCCTGTTCCTCTCGGGGATGGAGCCGACCCATCCGCGCCACGTCGCATACGACGGTCGCTTCGACGACGTATCGGTGTATTAAGCGGACTCAGTGACTCGCGTCGAGGGTCGCGAGGAGTCGGTTTAATGCACCGCGAGCAACCTGGCGTTTGATCTCGGTCCGGGACCCGTCGTATTCGTGGCGCCTGACCGCCGTTTCGGTGTCGCCACTCCCCCACTCGCCGGCGTAGGCCACGCCGATGTACACGGTCCCGATCGGTTTTTCGGGGGTGCCACCGGTCGGGCCGGCGATACCGGTCGTCGAAACAGCCCACGTCGTGCCGGCCGCGTCCCGGGCGGCACGGGCCATTTCCCGGGCCACTGGCTCGCTCACGGCCCCGTGTGCATCGATCGATTCGCGTGACACGCCGAGATCGAGTTTCGCCCGGTTCGAGTAGGTCACGTAGCCGCGGTCGTAGTACGCACTCGACCCCGGAACGTCGGTGATGAGTGATCCAATGAGTCCCCCCGTGCAAGATTCGACGGTCGCGAGCGTCTCTCCGGCTTCCTCGAGCAACTCGCCGACCCTGATCTCGATCGAATCATCCCCAGATCGATCCATGCCGATATCTCGACGGGGATCAGGCAAGAAGGTATGGCCCTGGTAGCCCGGACAGGGCCGAACCGACGGATACACCCTGCTCCGTGCGAAGTGAACGCATGGACGATATCGAGGTCGAAGTAGTCGACTCCCTCGAACCCGGTGTCACCGGGGGGACGGCTGAATACGTCCTCTACGGGGGGAAAGGCGGCGTCGGCAAAACGATAATGGCTGCAGCGACGGGGCTAGCGAGCGCGCTCTCCGGGACCGACACGCTGGTCGTCTCGACCGACCCGGCCCACTCCCTGGGAGATACGTTCGGCACGTCCATTCCCGCCTCGCCGGCCAGAATCCGCGAGGACGCACCGCTTTATGCAGTGGAGATCGATCCGGACGCCGCCCTCCAGGAAGTCGGCGTGTTCGGGGGCGAGCAGTCGATGGGCGGGCTCGAATCACTGCTCGGCGAGGCTGGCATCGATTCGCTGATGGACGGGCAGTTTCCCGGGGCCGACGAAGCCGCGGCGATGCAGTTGTTGCTCGAGTACCTCGACGACGACCGATTCGAGCGGATCGTGATCGACACCGCCCCGACCGGGCACACCCTTCGCCTCCTCGAACTGCCCGAACTGATGGAGACGATGGTCGGTCGCGTCGCCGCGCTTCGGGAACGGTTCTCCGATCTCGGCTCCCAGTTCGCCGGCCTCTTCGGCGAGGAGGGGGTCGAGGGCGAAACGGAACCCGGCCTCAAAGAGCAGGCGGCCCGGATCGAACGCCTCCGAGGCCTTCTCCAGAACCCGGCACGGACGGACTTCCGAATCGTCACCGTGCCAGAGGAGATGGCCGTCGAGGAGGCAAAACGCCTGGACGGACGGCTGGAGGAGTTCGGCATTCCCGTCTCCACCGTCGTCGTGAACCGGGTGATGGAACCCGTCGAGGAGATCGTTCCCGAGATCCCGGCCGGGGAGTACGTCTCCCCGCATCTCGATGACTGTCCGTTCTGCGCCCGTCGCTGGGAAGTGCAGCAATCGGCCCTCCAACGCGCCCAGTCACTTTTCATGAGTTACGACGTAAAGCGGGTCCCGCTGTTCGCCGAGGAAGTAAAGGGAACCGAGATGCTCAGGCTCGTCGCCGCCTGTCTCGAGTGATTTTGCCGCCGGTCGCAGACCCCGGGAAATCACTCCTCCGGGACGAGCAACACGCGGATGTCGTTCACGTTAGTCCCAGTCTGCCCCGTCACGATCACCTGGTCGCGCTCCGTGAGGTAGGTGCCCGAGTCATTCGAATCGAGGGCCGCCTGTGCGGCAGGTCGGTCGATGACTGTTTCGTCCACAAGTGCGCCGGCCGCCTCACTTGCCCCGTCGATGCCATCGCTGTCCACGGCACCGACGATTGTTGAGCCCTCGAGAGACAACCCAGCCGAGAGCGCGAACTCCTGGTTTGGACCGCCGGATCCACCGCTCTCGACTGTTACTGTCGCCTCCCCGCCCGACAGAATCGCTGCAGGTAATTCGATAGGCGTCCCAGTAGCCCGAATCTCGTTGGTGATCGCGGCATGGGTTTTGGCGGCTTCGCTCGCTTCGCCTTCGACGCGCGAGGAGAGGACGAGTGACTCATAGCCCGCGTCTTCCACGACGTCGGCGGCGGCTTCGAGAGCCGTCATCCCATCGGCGATGACGTGTGTCGAAACCCGATCAAAGACCGTATTTCCGGGTTTTGGCGTTTCCTCGATTTCGCCGGCTGCCCCCTCCTCAATTCGCCGCTCGACCGAATTCGGGAGCGACAGGTCGAACCGGTCGATTACCACCCGGGCCGCTTCGAAGGTGGTCGGATCCGGAACGAGTGGCCCGCTCGCGATGACGTCCAGGTGATTGCCGACGACGTCGCTGAGAACGAGTGAGATTGTCGTCGCCGGGGCCGCGAGCGCGGCGAACTGGCCGCCTTTCAGGGCAGAGAGGTGCTTTCTGACGGCGTTGATGTCCCGGATCGGCGCGCCGCTTTGGAGGAGCTGGTCGGTCGTCTCGATTAGGTCATCGAGTCCGATCCCCGGAGCGGGGGCGGCCATGAGCGCGCTGCCACCGCCTGTAATCACGCCCAGCACGAGCGTGTCGCTATCGGCGGATCGAGCCCGATCGATGAGCGTTCGGGTCGATTCGACACCCTGCTCGCTCGGGACCGGGTGGTCCCCGGGGAGGACCGTCACGCACTCGGTTTCGATTGGGTCGTCGGTCACGACGATGCCGCCATCGAGATGGTCGCCCAGTTCGATTTCGAGGGCGCGAGCGACTTGTGAGGCGGCGTTTCCACCCCCGAGGATGAGGACCTCCTCGAAGCGTTCGAGGTCGTAGGTCTCCTCGTCGATGGCGAGTTTTCCGCCTTCGACCGACACCGTGGCGTCGATGACCTGTGCGGGATCACTCGCCTCGATCCCCGCGAGCAGGCTGTCGAGAACTGCCTCGTGAGCCGGCGAGCGTGCGAGGGCCGATCGATTCTCGATCTCGGTCATCCAGCCAGCCTCCTGAGGAGCGAGAAGATCCCGTCCCTGACCCGATCCGGAAGGAAGCGGGCCAGCGTGAGATATGAGGAGCTGGGACCGACTGTGTACCGCGCCTTCGGGTCAGTCGAAACGCCCGCCTCGAGAATCACCGACGCGACCGTCTCGGGCGGAATCGAGCTCATGCTGCCAACGGCGTCCCAGTCCTCGAGGGCCGCGTAAATGCCCTCGTAGGCCCCGGTCCGGTCGAGATCGTCGAGCGAGGATTGTGCCCGGTCGTCGAACTGGGTCTCGACGGGGCCCGGTTCGACGAGTGCAACATCGACTCCGAAAGCGGCTGCTTCGACCCGGAGCGCGTCGCTCATCGATTCGAGCGCGGCCTTCGAACTGGAATAAATCCCCATCCCGGGAGCCGAGAGCCGACCGGAGACACTGGAGACGTTGACGATCGTTCCCCGTTCGGCCTCGCGCATGTGGGGAAGTGCCGCGCTAATGAGCCGATGGGGGCCCAACACGTTCACGTCGAATTGTGTCTCGACGAGACGGGTCGGAACGTCTTCCAGTGGGCCGAATTGCGCGTAGCCAGCGTTGTTCACCAGACAGTCGAGGCGACCAGTTTCGTCGATCACGTCCTCGATGACGGACTGGCACTGGGCCGGTTTCGTCACGTCGAGCGTGCGGGTGAGCGCCCCTCGTTCGGCGAGATCCGCGATGTCCGACTCGTCTCGGGCGGTCGCGACCACCGTCCACCCCTCCCCGAGAAAGGCCTCAACCGTCGCCCGACCGATGCCCGAGGAGCAGCCGGTGATGAGTACGGTCCGTTCCATACCCACCCAAGGCCCGGTTGCCAGTTAACTCTTACAGGCTAAGTCCCCGTCCTCAAAGAGCGACCACCGGGAGCGAGTAGGGCGGGGATACAGCCGTCACTGAGCAACTTTCCGACCATTCAAGTGATAACCCACACTAGAAATAGGTGTGGTTGAGGAGACGTTCAAGTACGCTGCATCGCCGGACAGCAGTGAGGTAGCGACGGCAGCCTGGGAGGCGATACAGACCTGTCGGGAAGTGTACAATCACGCACTCACCCAGGAGTATCGACCACGGGCTGACGGAGCGAAGCCGACCTACACTGAGATGCAAAACAAGCTGCCGGACTGGAAGAAGCAGTGGCCACGTTGGTCGGAAGTATACTCAAAGTCGCTGCAGATGGCTGTCCGGCGGATCAAACAGAGCGAGAGCGTTCTTGAATCTCTCCAAGAACGAGGCTATGAGGTCGGCCGATTGATTTGGAAAGCTCCCGACGAGTTCCGGAATATTGTCTACAATCAGTCTGGTTTCGACGTGGATTGTAACACGGATCGGACTGAGCACGCGACGGTGGACTTCTCCAAAATTGGTGCTTTCGATCTTCAATATAACCGACCGTTACCAGAGGACGGCGAGATCACGCAGATCATCCTCAAGAAGGAGAGAACGGGCAACTGGTCAGTTAGCATTGTCGTGGATTACGAACCAGACTATCCAGATTCACCAGCGATAGCGGATATCGATACAGCCGACACGGTTGGAATCGATCTCGGCATTACGTCGTTTATTCACGACTCGGACGGTCGGTCATTCCAGTCTCTTGACGAGCAGATAGACCGAGAGCGTATCGAGCGACGGCATCGTGATCTCTCACGGAAAGACCACGGCTCAAAGAATTGGGAGAAAGCCCGGCAGCAGCTTGCTCAGGCATACAAGCGACTTGAAAATCGCCGGAAAGACTATCGCGAGAAACTCGCCCACGAATATACGAACCAATACGATGCCGTCTTTCTGGAAGACTTGAACGTGCAGCCGATGCTGGAAGGCTATCGAAACAGTCGGAACGTGGCAGCGATGTCGTGGCGGAAAACCATCCAGACGTTCAAGCGCCACGGCGAAAAGAAAGGCTGTCATATAGTTGAAGTGCCGCCAGAAGGCACGACCAAGCGCTGCTCGCAGTGTGGTGTGGAGACGGACAAGGACCTTTGGGTGCGTGAGCACTCCTGTCCGTCCTGTGGCTTCAAAGCGGATCGTGACTACAATGCGGCACTAGAGATCAAACGGTTGGGTTTGGTGAAACTTGGTGTCTGGGAGTCAAGAACAAATGTAGGTCAGGGCATGGC
>CAZJZA010000080.1:0-7672 GCA_964550355.1 uncultured Halobacteriales archaeon | reverse complement strand
CCAAACCGGCCGGTGACGTCTCGGGTCGTTTCCAACGCGTCCGTCGCGTTTTCGGGAAAAATAACGCGGTCTGCCCCGAGGGCCCGTGCTGTGAGGCCGACGTGGGTCGTCATCCGATCGTCTCGCCCCGGCCGGTGGCCCAGACGGAGGACCGTCACCGATCGGTCAGCCTGCATACCTCTGCATTCGTCGTTGCGTGGGAATAGGTTGCGATTCCACGAAAAACCGGAACACACATGGCCGCCGGTAGTGAGTCGCCGATATGAAGCTCTCCGGAACACAGACTGTCGTGACCGGTGGAGCCGGGTTCGTCGGCTCACACCTCACAGAGCGACTGCTCGCAGACGGAGCGAGCGTCACTGTCGTGGACGACCTTTCGAACGGTCGCCGAGAGTGGGTCCCAGCCAATGCCACGTTTCTCCAGGCAGATTTGACCCAGAAAGACGCCGTCGCAGAAGCCATCGATGCGTCGGTCGACATCGTCTTCCACCTCGCTGCCCGCAAGGACGTCAACGATCCAAATCCGCGATCCCAATTCGAAGAGAACACTGGAATGACGCTGTCAATCCTCGACCGGATGGCCGAGGTCGGCGTCGAGCATATCGCCTTTACCTCCTCGTCGACTGTCTACGGTGAGGCCCCACGACCGACACCTGAGGACTTTCCCCAGGCGCCGATCAGCATGTACGGTGCCGGAAAAACCGCCGAAGAGTCGCTCATTTCGACGTACGTTCATGGTGCGGGGATGACCGCGTGGATTTTCAGGTTCGCAAACATCGTTGGCCCGCGACTTCAATCCGGAGCAGTCATCGTCGACTTCATCGAGAAACTTCGATCGAATCCCGAAACACTCGAAATCATGGGCAACGGCCGACAGGAGAAGTCATACATGACAATCCAGTCCTGTGTCGATGCGATGGTCCACGTCGTCCGTCATTCGGGTACTGGCCGATCCGTCTTCAATCTCGGGACCCGAACGACGACGTCCGTCACCCAAATTGCGGATATCGTCAGTGACACAATGGGCCTCGATCCCGCGTACCAGTTCTCTGGAGGGGACCGCGGATGGAAGGGAGACGTCCCAAAAATGCGACTCTCGATCGAAAAACTCCGCGCCCTCGGCTGGGAGCCCACTGAATCGAGTGACGAAGCCGTTCGCAAAGCGACCGAACAGATACTCGCCGAACGAACGCAAGCGTAAGGATTCAGCCCCCACCAAATTGGCGTATGGTGGACCCGGTTTTCGATCGAAATCGCCGTACCGTGGACTTAGTCCCCTCCCAAATCGACGTACTGTGACTCCCACTCACGCCGTTCCTCGAGCAGGTCCGCCCCCGAATCGGTCAATTGGTAGGCGTTCGTCCGCTCGTCCTGTTTTGTTTTCTCGACGAAGGACCGGTCGACGAGGGTATCGAGGTTCGGATATAACCGGCCATGATTGATCGTTGACTCGTAGTAATGCTCCATCTCCGATTTGATTTCGAGCCCGTTCGGGTCATCGAGCCCCGCGATGACTGTAAGGAGGTCACGTTGGAAGCCTGTTAAATCGTCCATCATCCTTCCCTCCAGATATGTTGTTCATACTATTAAAAACGTCGCCCATTCCGACGTGAGAAACCAACCAAACTGCAGGTCCCCCGCCCGGGAATCACTCTCGCGTCGCTTTTACGAAAAACGTCTCCGGACGCTCCCGAGCCGAATCGATGTGGAACCCTACCGCTTCGAGGTCACTTGCGGCTGATTCGGCATTTTGCCGCTCAGCAAGCGGCGGCCCCCGTTCTCCAGCACCCCGGCCGGACCAGTCAGCAATAACGATTGTCCCGCCCGGGCGCACGACCCGAGCAAACTCAGCGGGCGCAGACGCTTCGACCTCGTGATAGGTCATCGTCGTAAACAGGCCGTCGAGGGAACCATCGTCGAACGGGAGCGAGGACGCCGGTGAGAGAACCAGTTCGACGTTGGATGGGATCTCACGGTCGGCAAAGTGCTCGTGCATTTCGTCCTGCACGTCGACTGCATACAGGTGTCCAACGTACGGAGCCACTTCCCGGGTGTAAAATCCCGTCCCACTGCCGATATCGGCGATTGTGTCCCCCGAGCCGGCATCGAGTGCACCGACTAATTCGTCCCGAGAGAGATATCGAAATCGGTCATCCCCTTCGAGTGAATGAGCACTTTCCGGATCGAACGTGTGCGACATTATGCAGACCACCTCGATTGATGCCGGATGAACCGGGTCATAAACGTATTCCCCGAGGGGACCCCTTGACCCTTTGGTTCGGGGCGGCGAATGAAAGGCCGATTTCACTCCCCATATTCGTCCCATTCCCCAATCCCGCCCGGATCGAGGTGAATATGAACGTCACCGACAGCGGGCCTATCGAGGAGCGTATTCCGGAGTTCGGTTTCGAGGTCGTGTGCAGTCCGGAGCGTGAGATCTCCAGGGACTTCCGCGTGGAGTTCGACCTCGACCCTCGTCCCCACGTAATGACACCGAAGGTCGTGAACGCCGTGAACGGCAGGATGATCAGTCACCGACCGTTCGATGGCGGCCACCTCGGTAGCCGGGGGAGCGCTCCCGGTGAGATATCGGACGTTTTCCTTGGCAATGCGATACCCCTGATGCATGACCAAAAGACTCACCAACCCACCAGCAAGCGGATCTAAGACCGGCATTCCAACACCTGCGCCGAAAACGCCCAAGACCGCGGCAAACGAGGTATAGACGTCGTTCAAGGCATCAGTGGCAAGCGCCTTGAGACCGGGTGATTCGAGTTCCCGATTGGTACGATCGGTGTACCAGTAGACGAGAAGCATATCCGCGATCGCGAATCCCAGGCCGAAAACCAGAAGCACGCTAAACTGGATATCGGGCCCTACTCGTATCGCCGTGATCGCATCGAGGAGAATTTTTACCGCCAGACCGATCAGCGTTACACCGACGAACAGGGCCGTGAGTGGTTCGACTCGTTCGTGCCCGTGTGGATGATTCGAATCGGGACCACGATACGAAAGGCGACCCCAGACGAGAACGACGAGACTCGCCAGAAGATCCGCAAGTGAATGGGCCGCGTCCGCGATGAGTGCAAGACTTCCAAAGGCGAGGCCAAGTGACCCCTCGACGACGATTTTCGCCACGTTGCCAACTACGTTGACCCACGAGGCGCGGAGAAACGCGGTTTTCTCCTCCGTCATCGTCAGCCCGTAAGTGAGCCGATGCTAAGACGGTTGTGACCCATCGCGTAACAAGACGGTTGTGACGGTGGTAACCCACCACGTAACAAGACGGTTGTGACCCCTCGCCTAAATCGACACGTTGACCAGATCTTCCTTCATATTCGAGATAATGCCGGATCGAATCGCCCACAATCATCCAACAATTCGGACGATACCCGCCTCGATCGGCCGGCGCGGTGGGACAACTCGTCCGGAAGTTCGGGTGGATGAAGCACTCGAAGTCGAGACTGGAGCACTGGTTCGGTTGGTCCTCGACGGGAGCGAGTATCGAGCCCGCATCGTCCGATCTACAGATGGTACGCCGACTATTCGACATGCAGCCTCGTCGCCACGCATGGCCCGAAATCCCGCCGAGGCGGCCAACGCGTTAGGCGAATGGATTGATGATCGTGACCTCTCGATTTCTTATAGACTTGCACTCGACGTCGTGGAGCCAGAATTTCGGTACGGGCTTCGGGCACCAGGTGAAACAGCCGTCTACAAAAGCGGCCGGCCGGACGATTCACTCGCTTCGATTGCGCGAAATATCCACGAGGAGCGAGAAGAATAGTTCATTGAGACACCTTCAGAACGACAGAATCGTGTGAGGAAAGCCGATTACCCACCGATGGGTTTACAAAGGCGATACTATGGTTTGGTAAACCTAGGCACAATTTTTAGGCCGCCCAAAAGCGGCAGAATATGCAGGTTTGAGCCCGTCTCGCTCGTATACTTCGTGTACGATCATGATCAATTTTGCCGAAACCTTTAAGTGAATTTCGGTCCTATCAATGGGTAAGGAAGCCAGGGGAGTCTGGGTACACCGTTCTCCCCGTTCCCTCCACCATGAGTGATGCCACAATTCGAACGTATAGCGGTGAGCGGCAGCGGACGGACGTAGAGGAATCGGAAAAAGAAACGGAAACAGAAAAAGAAACCGTCGACGTAGACGTCTGCCCGGAGTGTGGCGGCCGTCTCGATACTGACGAAGAGCGCGGTGAGACAGTCTGCTCGGAGTGTGGGCTCGTTGTCGAGGAGGACGAGATCGACCGCGGTCCCGAGTGGCGAGCCTTCGACGCCGCCGAGAAGGACCAGAAGTCCCGTGTCGGTGCACCCACCACGAACATGATGCATGACAAGGGTCTCTCGACGAACATCGGCTGGCAGGACAAGGACGCCTACGGGCGGGCCCTCTCCTCGCGACAGCGCCAGAAGATGCAGCGGTTGCGGACCTGGAACGAGCGGTTTCGGACCCGCAACTCAAAAGAGCGGAATCTCAAGCAGGCGCTGGGCGAAATCGAACGGATGAGTTCGGCCCTGGGACTTCCACAGGAGGTCCGAGAGACCGCCTCGGTGATCTATCGCCGGGCCCTCGAAGAGGACCTTCTTCCAGGTCGTTCGATCGAGGGCGTCGCCACGGCCGCACTCTACGCCGCGGCTCGACAGATGACCACCCCGCGAAGTCTCGACGAGATGGCCAACGTGAGCCGGATCGACGAGATGGAGTTCAAACGGACGTACCGGTACATCGTCCGCGAACTCAGCCTCGAGGTACAGCCGGCAGACCCAGCGAGCTACGTGCCCCGCTTCGCCTCGGAATTGGATCTCGCTGAGGAAGTCGAACGACGGGCTCGTCAGTTGCTCTCGACTGCCCAGGAGAAGGGCGTGACGAGCGGCAAGAGCCCGGTCGGCCTGGCAGCCGCGGCCATCTACGCGGCGTCCCTGTTGACGAACCGACGGGTCACCCAGAGCGAAGTGAGTGACGTAACGAACGTTTCCGAAGTGACCATTCGGAACCGGTACCAGGAACTTCTGGAAGCCGCGGACGTCCCGGCGTAAATCCCGCTTCGCTTCCGGGATTTATTCCCCCTCTCCTCTTTGCTATCGATTTTTCCGTCTGACCCCCGTTTTCCGTCTCTATCGTGTTTTCCGTCTTAATTGCGTTTTCCGTCTTTATCTAGTTCCGGTCGCCCTCACCCGCTGATTTCTCGGTTTTGTCTCGGCTCTACAGTTACAACTTTTCACCGGCCCGAATGGCGACCGGTATGTTGTTCTCGGTTGGGGGTAACGCACTTCGAACCGCCTCGTCGTACACACAGAGTGGATGATACGCCAGGTTGAAATCGACCGTCGTCTCGACGGGGATCGTTCCAGTTGTCTGCTCACTGTCTCTCTCCTCGTCTGGAGCGGAAATGTTCAGATACCGACCGTGAGTCCAGGTCGTCTCGCCATTCGTCCCATCTCGAAAGGGGAGAAGTAGCGTCTCCACGCCTGGAGCCCGATACACGGCAAGCACCGAGAGATCTCCTTCGAGTTCCATTCCAATCTGACCGACATGTTCGAACGGCATTGGCGGACCCCGGGTCGCGTCCAGTGAAACGTCCCGTGGCTCTGAAAAGAGTTCCAGCCGGCCGGTGAGATGGTATTCTTGTGAAATCGGGTAAAATTCCAACCCATCGAATGCAGAGTAAGCACGCTCGCTAAGTGGCGTGTCAGTTTCGGACGCGAAAGTGTTTTCCTTGGCTGTCCGATGTGAGCGGATGGTTTCGATCCAGCATGCTTCGTCCGGCTCGTTCTGATTCATACAGATACTACGAGTGATTTGAGGTAACGGTTTGGGTCGGTTCTCTCGTTTTCGTCAAAGACCTGTGGCAGTCGACCCCAAAAAGCCCGAACGTTGACCCCGGTACCGAACGAGTACCACCTATGAAACAAATCGACGGGGGAATCGGGGGTGGGCAAGTGCTACGGCTTGCCATTTCCCTGGCCGCACTCGATGGAACCCCGGTCGAGATCACGAACGTTCGTGGCGCACGGGACGACCCCGGCCTGCGGCCACAGCACGTAGCCGCAGTCAAAGCGGTTGCAGCCGTTTCCGCAGCCGAGTACGATGGAGTCGAGATTGGCTCTGAAACCGTGACTTTCGAACCAGGAGACACCATCGGGGGGGAGGCGAGCGTGGATGTCGATACCGCGGGCAGCATCTCACTGATTTTTGACGCCATCCTGCCCCTCGTATTGACCGCCGAGGAACCGATTGTGCTACACGCCAGCGGTGGAACAGACGTCAAATGGTCACCCCCAATCGACTACTTGCGACGAGTCAAATTGCCCTTTCTCGAACGGTTCGGTCTGGACGCCGCAGTGAGAAATGTCGAACGTGGATTTTACCCCAGGGGAGGTGGATCGGCAACTCTCAGCGTCGAACCGGGAATGCTCGAACCAATCACGTGTCCCACTCGGGGCGACCTCGAAGAGATCACCATCCAATCGATCGCGACAGCGGACCTGGCAGATGCGGAAGTGGTCGACCGGCAGGTCGAGGGCGTCAAACAAACTCTTGAAGGGGACGTCAACGTCCCGATTACCGACCAGGGAGAAACTGTCGAATCGGTATCAACCGGCACGTCACTCCTCGTCGTTGGCACTTACGAACACTCACGAGCCGGGTTTTCGGCCCTCGGGGAGCCCGGTTGGCCGGCCGAGGAGGTGGGCGAAGCGGCTGCACAAACATTCCTGGAGTTCCACAACGCCTCCGGTGCCGTCGATAGATACCTTGCCGATCAGTTGCTCCCGTTTCTCGCGTTGCATGGCGGAACCATAACGACCCCAACAATCACTGACCACATACGCGCGGCCGCGTCACTTTTGGAGCGATTCGGCCGGGGAATCGAGATCCACCAATCCGACAACCGGATTCGGATTGTTGGCCGAAAAACAGACTGATACGTATTCGGATTTATCAGCGAGGGTCCGCCCCTTCTGGCTCGACGGTCACGTTGGCCCGGTACTCCAGATTCTCTCGTAGGAGTTCGATTCCCAGCGTCGCGTTGTAGATGGTTGGCGTCGTTCTCGGATCGGTCGTATCGTCGTATTCCGGCCACGTGAACGATTCATTTGTCTTGTCGACGACCATGCTGTAGGTCCCACTCGCGTTCGACCCGTTCCGTATCCACAGGTCGAACGAACCTGAAAACTCCTTCTGGAATTGTAGGTCGGACCAGGATTCATCGGCAATCGAGCCGTTCGTCGGCCAAATTTCTATGGAATCGCGATTGTACGATCGTGAACTCTTTTCATTGCTGGTATTCGTCACCGAAACACCGAATTCGTCACCCGATTTGTTCACAACGAGTTCCCAGGTCCCTTCTTCGTTTGTGGCATTGAAAACGAACGGCCCGTTAGTCACATCACTCACGTTAAACGTCACTGCCCGTGCGTCAGTCACGCTCTCTGCTACGAGCCAGGTCGAATTGCCACGGTCATTCTCGAAGTTGGCATCAGTGGATTGGCTGATCAGGGTCCCATTGTGAGTTACCAACAGGGTTGCGTTTCGAAGTGCCCCTCGTGTAATGCTGTGGGAAGTTTCAGCGTCGCTATACCTCTCGATTCGATCCCGGTAGGTGCTGAGGAGCGCGGGGTACTCCGACTCGTCCTCGTTCGTTTCACGTAACAG
>CAZJZA010000079.1:0-7821 GCA_964550355.1 uncultured Halobacteriales archaeon | reverse complement strand
CGCACCCTGGGTCTAACGTGAGGTTGGGTTTTCAGTAGTCCGCCATTTCGCCGGGGCTATCGAACCGTAACGCCCTTTAGCCGTACCCGACAACCGAGGGGTACGGGGCTGTGGCCAAGCCAGGAATGGCGACTGACTCCAGAGGTTTGCCGACGACGACACTCCAGACTGGTATACCGAGCGTTCGACTGGCTCTCGAATGCGATGACGACCCTCTGGAGTGCCGAGGCGTACCGGGGATATCAGTCGATCGGGGGTTCAAATCCCTCCGGCCCCATTTGTCGAACCCTAACGACGAGCGATGGCAAAGCCATCGGTCGCTCGTAAGTGAGAAAATGGGCCAGGGATTTGAGCCAGGGAGGAGCTTTGCTCCGACCGTGGTTCAACATCCCTCCGGGCCCGCTTACATCTCTCGCAAGTCGCGGAAGACGCCCAACATAAACATCCATTCGACGACTGCTCGTTACTCGGTCTCCTGCATGCTGGATTTTATCTGATTACTCGCCCGTAAAATTCAACCACGCCCTTGAATACACTTGAGCGCTCACATATTTTTATTGCCCCGTAGTCAAGTTTGTAGTAAGGATTAAATAAAAAAATGCTTCTCGAGGCACAGATAGCGGCTTTCGTCGGTGCGGCACTCCTGTTACTTCCCTTTTTGTTAGCTCACCAACGGTTCCCGAGTGATTTTTCCTTGTACTGGATCGGTGGATGGACGTTCTACGTGATCCGGTTTCTCTTCGACATTGTCATCACCGTCTCGGGACCGAGTCGGATCCTCACGTTCGGAACGAACGTGGCTGTTGGCACGAGTGCGATTTTGATTCTTTTAGCAGTCATCCAACTCGTCGATTGGGAGAAATCTTACACGCGTGAAGCAGTGGTATTGTGGATCGTCCTCACCGGGTGGACCGCTATCGCTCTCTCGCTCAATTTCGAATTCGCTTGGACCTATACACCACTGTACGTAGCGTTCGGGGTCATTCAATTGGTTACTGCATTTGTATTCTACCAGTATCTCAAGAGCTACTCGTATTCGAGCACTCCAGTAATCATTGCCTCGTTGGTTATCTGGGGACTCCACAAATTCGACTATCCGCTTCTCAGACCCATCGAGTCAATCGCCCCGTATGGATACGTACTCGGCGCACTGCTTTCTTTCACTACCGCCCTCGGCGTCATGATGTTTTTACTCGAAGATTCCGAGCGGAAGGCAAAAGAAGAACAGAAGACGGCGATTCGGAGATACGAAGAGTACGAAGAACTCTTCAACAACATTCCCGACCCCGTCTATATTCACGACCTGGATGGCAATTTTCTGAAAGTCAACGATACGGCTGTGAATGTGCTTGGCTATTCGAGAGCGGAATTCCATTCGATGACGCCAGCCGATTTGGTTTCTCTCAAATACCGAGATGAGATCGAAAATCGTATCGATTTGGCCGCGGTGGAAAATATGGTTTCGTTCGATTCGGCCCACGTGACGGCCGATGGAAGAATCTTTGACGTCTCAGTAAATGCCACGAAAATCACGTACCAGGGACAGACAGCGGTTTTATCCGTCGCCCGGGATGTGACCGAACGGAAAGCGCTGGAACAACGCCTGTCGGTCGTGAATCGCATTCTCCGCCACGACATTCGTTCGGCGGTGAATATCATCAAGGGGAATGCTGAACTGGCAATGAAATCCGGGACAACTGCTGATAAACCATTGAAAACGGTGATCGAAGAAGCCGATCGACTCTATGAAATCGGAGAGAAAGCACAGAAAATCGAGGGATTGCTGCCCTCGCGGCAGACCCTGACGGAAGTGGTGGATCTCTCATTGTTAATCGAGTCGAAAGTAATCAAAATCCAGAACTCGTATCCCCACGTCGATTTCTCCAGTGACATCCAAGAGAATATATCCGCCGAAGTCAGTGCCGGCTTCGGTGAAGCCATCGGAAATGTGCTCGTGAACGCGATCGTTCACAATGACAAAGACGAGCCGGAGGTCAGTATCAAGGTCCGAGAAGCAAATGAACAGATCCAGATCCAAATCGCCGATAACGGTCCGGGAATCCCGGAGGACGAAATTAAACCCCTCGAGACTGGCGAGGAAACGGTTCTGCAACACTCGAGCGGGTTGGGTCTCTGGTTCGTGTATTGGATGGTCGAGGAATCGAGTGGCCAATTGGAGTTTTCTGCGAACGAACCAACCGAGACGATTGTAAAAATCTCTGTCCCGAAAGCGAAGGGAGAAACGAGTTAGTTGACACCCCACCCCGACGTATCGACTCGTTCGGTAATCGATGAGCGATACATCATGCGATCGAGTCCCGAACCGTGAGCGCAGATCAATTTCGATGTGCGGTCGATTTCCGGGAAAGGTAGAAGTGGTGTTTCCCTCATGGCCCACGTAATCGGATGACCAGTTAGACCGGTCTCCGACTGGCTCAAATTCACCGATACCGATTCTACGGTCCTGAAGTCTACTCGCTTTTCCCGCCGGTGACAGTAACCGGGCGATTCGTTTTGAGGAGCACTGACTGGGTAACGCTCCCGAAAAGGACCTTCTTGGTGGGCGTTTGCTTTCGCCCCCCGAGCACGATCAGGTCGACGTCTTCCCGTTCGGCATCCTGTACGATGCCTTCGGCCGTTTCGCCACTCTCTTCGAGCAATCTAACCGCAACGTCGTGGTCCTCGAGATACTCGGTCGCCCGACGGACCGATCCGACCCGTTCGATCGATCCGCCGAACTCCTTGAGATCGGCGGGCATCTCCTCCGAAACGCCCTCGAATACGAACATCAAAATTGCCTCGACCGTTTCTGCAGCTCGAGGGAGCGACGCGACGAACTTTGCTTGCGTGAGTGCTCTGTCTTCGTTCAAGTCTACCGGCATCAACACTCGATACATACATCATCGTTCGTGGGATTTCGAGATCATCCTTTCCCTGTTTTCCCGTATCTGGAGTCGATTGAGAACCCAGACGGATGGGAATGTGCCGGAAACGTGCCACGAATCGGCCCCAGAAGAGCCCCTTCACTGGCTCCCTTCACTCCCCGATCTGGAGCGGTGATTCTTACTGAAGAGGCCCAAAAATGCTCGGGCCGATCCACTATTTGTCCCGGATAAATAGCTCCCACAACAACACCGATATCGAGATCACAAAGCCGATCACCCCGGCCACTACGAGCAGGTTGACTTCCATACCAAATCGGAGAGAGGCCTTCGATAAATCACTTCCCCTGGATACCGGGGAATGGGGCACGTGCCAGACGGATTCATGTCCAAAGGTTTCTGCCCAGAAAACAAGAGTATCACTTAGCCCGTTTCAATTCGACAACGAAGATGGCACCGCGGGGTTCGTTGTCTTTGATCCAGACGTCCCCATCGTACCGATCGACGAGTGTTCCCACGAGGTACAAACCGAGACCTGTCCCTTCGCTATCGAGACCTTTCTCACCCTCATCGAATATTGACTCCTGTCGTTCCGGTGGAATTCCCGGTCCGTTGTCTGCGATTACGACCCGTACCCTCTCGGGAGTCATCTCGGTCGAAACGACTACTTTAGGGGACTCGGTATCGTTATGTTCGATGGCGTTTTTGAGCAGGTTTCTGAACACCGATTCGAGCATGTCGTCCGCCTGGACCTCGACCGCCTCGATCGGTTCCGCTATCGTTATCTGGCCCTCCTCGTACGCGGCCCTGATCTCCTCGACCTCGTTTTCGAGTACGGACCGGAGGGGGATCGGCGTTGTTTCGCTCCCGGCATTCAAGAGGACTTCCGTGACGTCACGAGCATCTCTCGTGATTACGACTGCCTCATTCGCTGCGTTTCGTGCCCTGTCAACGTAGTCCTGAGCGTCGTCCTCGACGTACTCTTCGATTGTTTGTAGGTAGGCCGTCACCAACTGAAGGTCGTTTCGGATGTCATGACGCATCATGGTATTGAGCACGTCGAGGTTGTTCCGCTGCGTTTCGAGTTCCCGTTCCCGGACCTTTCGCTGCGTGATCTCGCGCAAGACGAGTAACTGTCCCTTTCGTCGTCCTTCGGAATCGATCGTGGAAATGTCGAGGTCGAAAAACCGGTCAGTCCCATCTGTCGTGATCTCGATCTCCGTCTCGACGGGGTCGTCCTGATGCAACCGGTCAAGGAGGTCTGAGAAGGGAGCTAAAAATTCCTCGACGGTCTTGTTACGCCAATTACCTGGAATTCCACTGAGATCCCGGGCAGCGGCGTTACAGTCTACGACGCGACCTTCTTCGTTAAGCATAACGACCGGATCGTTCATAGTCTCGACGAGTTGCTCACGGCCCATCGGGACCAACCGGAACAGGCGGTATCTGAACGTCGCTACGGCAAAAGCGATCCCGGTGAGACCGAAGGCGATATCGGTCGTGTTGAGTTCGGGCGGAACAACGCCGGTGAATACGAGCGCGTTGGCCAAAAGTGGCGATCCAACCCCGATGGCTATTGCAAATGCCTGCTGTGTAGAGACCTCTGTCCGGTTTCGGAGGAGGTAGCGTGCGAGGACGGCCCCTCCAACCACGGTCATGGCGTAGATGTACAACTGGTACAGATTGAACGAAAGTCCAAGGGCCCGGTCGAGAACAATCCACTCTGCGAAGGTGATTCCATAAAGCGTCGTCGGACCACGCTGGAGCAGGCCCACGGCTTCGTACATAAACTCCGGGAAGAAGGCGAACACCGTCCCGAACACTGCCACGTGTACGCCAGCCACGACGCCGATCCATTTCGTGTTTACCGGCTTAAAGCGCGAATACGCGACCGCGAACCAGAGAAAAGAATAGAGCAATATGGGTGCAACGACGGCGTTCCCAACGTTGTACCATAACAGTTTTCCATCGACCGTGGTCGCCACATCGATAAGGATCGAATTGAGTTCCCACGCGAGAATACCGAGGGTGAGTACCCCAAAAGCCAGAAGTTCTTGCTGTCGGTCTCGGCGGAGGTATCGCTCCCATGCATACACTGAAAGTGGCGCGATCAGCATGGCGACGAAAACGTCCACCACGATCCATGGGGTGACCTGCATTGGCGCTGTAATTTCTACCTCAAAGACGTGGTATTAACAGATACCGATTCGACGTAAAATCACTTTCGTCGTCGGCACGAGCCCTCGTTTTCGTCGCCTCGTGTCTTCGTTTTCGTCCTCGTGTCCTCGATTAGGTTCACTCACGCCCGTTCGCTCGTGTATAGATGATACGCCTCGCGGGCTTTCTCCGCCCGTTCGTGCTGTTTACGTGCGGATTCAATCAGCGATTTGGTCGCCTCGAGGAAAGAAGAGAGTTCTTCGGCAGTCAAATCCTCCCGCTTTGTGAGTTGGGCGTCAAAGGCGTCAACCAAGTCGTGATAGGCTAAAAGCGACTGGAGCGCTTCGAGTCGGGGCTGGGCTCCATCGACTAGTTCTCGGGTGACAGTCACAAATGCGTCCGAGGCCCGTTTGAGCGAGAGCTGGGCCATCTCGGCATTCCCCCGGTCGATTGCCGTCCCGAAAGCGGTGATCGCCGACGCGATATCTCGGACCGCCCGATCCGACTCCTGAAGTTGGCCGATTGCCGCGTACAGTTCGTGAAACGCGTAGACCAGTACCATCTTCTCGTAGGGCTCCTCGCTCGACTCGGCGATATTCTTGGCCACGCCGAAGTTGCCGTCCTCGAGTGCGGATGGAAACCCATCGGGGTACCCGCGGACGATTTCGGCCAACCGTTGTTGCTTGACGCTGACGTCACCCCGAGAGAGGGCGGTGGCTGCCCCGGCGTCGCTGCCGCCCATGGCCGCGATTTCCTCGAGCAGGTCGATCAGTCGTTGCCCAATTGGCTGGGATCGATCCGGAGACCCGCCGCGCTGAGTTTCATCGGCCAGGAAATCGAGCCCCTTCATCGCGGCGCGGCGTTGTTTTTCGGGGACTGCCGTCTCGCCGGACATTCGTGTCGCGATCGTCTCGCTTTCCGGACCGAGAAGGTCTGCAACCTGTGACCAATCGAGCTGCCAGCCGGCTCCGCTAATCCGCCCGTTATCCAGTGCCGTATTGAACGAGCCCATCATCGCCAGTGAGCCGTGGTGAGAGACCCGATCTGCACGGGAGGTTTGGGCACTGGCCCGACGGTTCGCCATGATCTCGGTCAAAAGCAAGATCGCGACGCCATCCGCACGGCCGTAGCGGTAGTGCTCGGTGATCGCATCAAGATCGATAACGCCAGAATCCGAAGCGGCCGCTTCGCCGATCTGCTCGTGCCATTCGACGTAATAGTGGAACGGATCGAGATCTGGCGGCCCCCTCCCCTCGACGCGGTAGAACGTCGTGGTCACCGTCCAATTATCGAGTGCATCGGGGTCGGTCGTGGCGGAATCGCGTTTTTGCATCGAGAGTTCCAGCACGACTTTGAACTGGGAGTCCTCACCGACAATCCCCGAAACGTGTATCGTTCCGCCCACGGCCCGTTCGGGCCGAATCTCCCGCCGCAATGGCCCCCGGGCAGTGAAGTGGACGTTGTCTGCGGTCGCCAGATTTGCGGGCAGCAGTTCGTCAATGTTCGCACCCACCTTCCGGCTCAAAACCTCACCTGGGCCCCAATCCCGCCTACCCATAGGCGCACCTCGTAAGAGAAGCCTGCGTCCGCTTTCGATTTTTGCCCGCGAGCCCAAACATCGAATTTTTGCTGTTGTAAAACGGTTTATCGCGCCCTTGTCTTAACTCTTCCAGCCAGAAGAAGAGCAGAATGGTTCCGATAAAACGGGTCCCACAATCCCACGTATCCCATGAATGTTTATGAACGTCCGATGGCTACACTCTCCTATGTCAGACGATGGCCACATCCTCATCGCCGGGGGCGGTCGTGTCGGAAGACGTGTCGCAAAGCGATTCAGCGATCGCGGAAAATCGGTCACTGTCGTCGAAAAAGACCCGGACGGGATCGCGGAAACGGACGGCGAGTTCGAAGTGGTTACGGGCGACGCCACTCGGCCTTCCGTTCTCAAAGAGGCGATGGTTCCCGAAACGACGACGGTCGGGGCCTTGACCGATCGCGAGGACACCAACCTTGCAGTGTGTATGATCGCCAGACAACTCGACGAGTCCATCCGCACGGTCGCTCGTATCGAAGACGAGTGTGGAGACGAATACGCGGATTTCGTCGATCAGGTGCATTTCCCGGAACGAGCAAGTATCAAAGCGGCCATGAACGCGCTTAGCGGAAGTAACATTCGCACGTTGGCGGACGTTACCGGCGATCTCGAAATCCTCGACATTCGGGTCGCCTACGATGCCCCCATCAAAGGGGTGAGACTATCCGAGGTCGATTTCCCGGCCGGCGTGCAGGTAATCTCGCGAACCAACGGCCACGTCGCCGCCCAGCCCGATGAGAAACTCGTCGGGGGTCGTCGATATCTGGTCGCCGCAGACAGCCATCTGGTGAACGACGTCATCGAGCTGTTTCGGGGTGAAGACTAACGAGGGGGAGTAGTCGAGGCATTTCACCTCTTTGCTAAATCACGTTGCGAGCGGAAGCCGAACGACGACAGTATTCCCGGTCCCCGGATTACTCTCGATTTCGAGAGAGCCAGCCGATTGTTCGGTCAGACGGTCGACGATCCAGAGCCCGAGTCCGCTCCCGTGTTCGAGTTGATTTGGATCGGTATCCAAGGTAAGAATGGCTCGTTCTTCAGCAGGGATCTCTGCGCCCGAGTCATGAATCGAGAGGACCACCGAATCGGCAGTTCGACTGGTTTCAACGATCGCGCTGGGTGTCCGGGCATCACTGTGAACGATCGCGTTCTCGAGAAGTTCAGCGATAGAGCGGGCGATTTCAGGAT
>CAZJZA010000078.1:0-7982 GCA_964550355.1 uncultured Halobacteriales archaeon | reverse complement strand
CCGGTAGGTATGCATGGACCATGGTCGTTCAAAGCGAACTCCGCGAAGCGATGGAAGCGGGACGCGAGGAAACCATCGAACTCCTCGCCCGGACCGAAACCGTCCCAGTGGTCGACGACGAGGCGGAAGTCTCGAACCTGCTCGGCGGACGAAAGAAACCCTCGTTCAAACTGGTCGAAGGGGGCGACGTCGAAACGGTCGACCGGCAGACCCGACAGGACGTTCTCAACTTCCTCGATATCGAGGACGAGGACGACCTCGAACCGGTCAAGGAGGAGATCGAATCCCACGAGGCCTGGGGCGCGGACGTGTAGGCCGATCCGACTGACGATACCATCACGTGGGATCCGGACTCGCGACTACCGATTTCGACTCGCTTACTCGATTTCGAATCGGTCACTCGATTTCTTCTGACTTCTCTTCGAGTGTAACCCGTTCGCCCAGCCAATCGAGTGCTTCCGTGACGGAATCCGGATCGTCGCCGGTCACCCGGACCCGATTTCGGTCCGCTTCCTCGCCCGGATAACTGCCGGCCTGGACGGCAAAGCGGGATTCGAGGTCCGCGAGATAGTTCGCCAGGACGCCCTCTGGCGCGTCCGTAAATCTGGTTTCCACGCGACCCTCTCCCTCGAACTCCGATGCGACCTGTTCGAAGGTCGCTTTCAGTTCGCTGGGAACTCCCGGCAGGACGTACACCTTATCGACGATACAGCCCTGGGCGAGTCCCTCGGGGTTCTCGATGGGACGCCCGCCGGCGATCGTTTCGGCGACGCGTGCTGTGTCTAGTCCCAGTTCGTACTTCTCGGCGAGTTCGGGGTGAGCCTCGACGAAGGCCGCAGAGGACTCGCGGGCAGCCTCGCGTGTCTCCGGATCGATTTCGAGGTCGCGGTCGAGCGCTTTGGCCACTGCCTCCATCGTCACGTCGTCCGGGGTTCCGCCGAGACCGCCAGTGACAATTACCCGGTCAAACCGTGCCGCACGGGCTGTCACCCGGGTCGCGATCGTCTTTTGGTCGTCGCCGATCGTCAGGATTTCTTTGACGTGTCCGCCTCGGCTGGTGATCTGGCGAGCCAGCCAGGATGCGTTGGTGTTCTCCGTCGCACCGGCCAGGAGTTCATCCCCGACCGTGATGATGGTCACCTCCATGGCGGATGTGCGGGCCGGACTCGGGTTAAGCCTGTTCCGCCCGGCATACGGGCCCAACCCGATCCGCGAACCACCGTCTCCGGTACGTTAAAGCGAGCGGTTCTCCAAACCCGGCACATGCACTACAGCGAGGCGGCGAATTACCTCCTCGGCTTGCGTCGGTTTCGGACCCAGCTCGGGACCGCGGCCACGCGGCGATTCCTCGAACAGGCCGGCTCCCCCCACGAGCGGACGGACTTCGTCCAGATCGCCGGCTCGAACGGCAAGGGCAGCACGGCCCGGATGCTCGACTCGATCCTCCGGGAGGCGGGACTCGAAGTTGGACTCTACACCTCGCCGGATCTCGATGAATTTCGAGAGCGCATCCAGGTGAACGGCCGGCAGATTCCCAAATCGGCGGTCACCGAGTTCGTCGAGACCTACCGGGATGGTATCGACACGGGGGCCGCCCGCGACGAACCGCTCACCCATTTCGAGTCGCTGACTGCCCTGGCCATCTGGTACTTCGACCGACGGGACGTTGACGTGGCCATTCTCGAAGTCGGTATCGGTGGCCAGTACGACGCGACGAGTGTGGTCTCTCCGGTCGCGAGTGCCGTGACGAACGTCTCACTCGAACATACGGACGTCCTCGGGGATACCGTCGAGGAGATCGCCCGGGACAAAGTTCACGTCGCTCCCGAGGACGGACCCCTCGTGACTGCCGCGGACAACGTTTTCGAGACCCTCCGGGAACGGGCTCCCTTGCTGACGGTCGGCACGGCGGGAACCGACGTCGTCGTCGAATCACTCGGCCGTCACGGTATCGACTCCCAGGAAATCTCGATTCGAGGGGCCGGCAGGGATCTCTGGGCTCGAATCCCCCACCCGGGTCGCTATCAGGCACTCAACGCGGGGATCGCGGTCGCATTGGCTGGACAGGTTACCGACGTCGAGGAGGATACGATTGCCCGGGGACTCCGGAAAGCCGAGTGGCCGGGCCGATTTGACGTGATGGAGCGCGAGCCGACGGTGCTCCTCGACGGGGCCCATAACCCCGACGCGAGTGAACAGCTCGGTCGCGTCCTCGCCGACCTCGAGTACGAGCACCTCTCTCTCGTCTTCGGGGCCATGCACGACAAGGACCAGGCGGCGATGATCGAGGCACTGCCCCGCCCCGATCACGTGTTCACCTGCCGCCCGGACACCACACGCGCCGAGGACGAACAGGTCCTCGCCAAGGGATTCGAGGCAGCCGGCGTGGAGTCGGTCACCGCCGTCGGGTCGGTCCTCGAAAGCGTGGATCGAGCCATTGAGGGGGCCGGCCCCGAGGATCTGGTCGTCGTGGCAGGCTCGCTCTACACCGTTGCCGAAGCCCGGAAGCGATGGACCCGAACCGTCATCCCCGTGGATGCCCGGCTGGCCTCAGAGGCCGATGGGACGGAGCCGATTGCCGAACTCGATACGGCCGCGGACCCGTCCGATCCCGATTCCCGGCGTCACGTCACACTCCGGACCCGCCTCCCCAGAGTCTGTGCGCGCATGGTCCAGACCGAAATGCTCCGGGCGGGCGGGGAGTGTCAGGTTTCTGCGCTCGTCGATGCAGCGCGATTCGTCGACGTGCTTCTCTCGGGCACCCGGACGACGTTCGAAACCCTCGTTGACCGACTCGATTCGCGGGATGGGTGTCCGACCCTGGGTGCTGACATCGAGGCGGCACTCGGACCGACATCCACCGAACTCCCCGGCGTCGACACCGATCGGACGCCGGCCCTGCTCGGCATTCTCAACATCACGCCGGACTCGTTTCACGACGGCGGGGAGTACAACGAGGTCGCCCAGGCGACCGAACGCGCCAAGCGACTGGTCGAAGAAGGGGCCGACGTCCTCGATATCGGCGGGGAGAGTACCCGTCCCGGGGCCGATCCGGTCGAAATTCAGCAGGAGATCGACCGGGTAATTCCCATTCTACAAGCCTTGCAGGATCTCGACGTGGCGATTTCCGTGGACACCCGCAAAGCCGAGGTCGCAGAAGCAGCGATCGAAGCGGGTGCGGACATCATCAACGACCAGGACGGACTCGAAGACCCCGAGATGCGGGCGGTCGTCGCCGAACACGACGTTCCAGTGGTCCTCATGCACAGCATCAACACGCCCGTCGACCCGGACGCCCAGGTACCCTACGACGACGTTGTTGCTGACGTTATCAGCGACATTCGAGAGCGGGTGTTATTGGCCGAACAGGCGGGAATCGACCGCGAGCGGATCATCATCGACCCGGGGATCGGGTTCGGCAAGACCGCGGCTGAGAACTTCGAACTGCTCGACCGACTTCACGAACTTACCGGGTTGGGGCTCCCCGTGCTGTTCGCCCACTCGCACAAGTCGCTTTTCGCTGATATCGGGTACGCAGACGGGGACCGACTCGTGCCGACCGTCGCCGCTTCGGCGATGGCCGCAGAGCGGGGGGCAGCGGCGCTTCGGGTTCACGACGTTCGCGAGAATCTGGCGGCCGTGCGGACGGCGGGAGCGGCGAATCAGGTCGAGTAGTCAGGGGCGAATCCAACCGAGTAATCAGCGGCGAATCCAGTCGAGTAACACGTTGTTCGGTTGCTGTGGCTGTCTTTTTGGCAAAAAAAGAAAACGCAGCGAAATCAGTTACTGATCAGTCGTCCGGGCTGATTCCTTCGCTGGGATCGATCTTGCGATCGCTCCTTTCGTGGTCCTCCTCGGAGAGGAAGACGGGTTCGATCTGTCGGAAGGTTCGAATCGTCCCCCACACCGCAACGAGGACGATTAAGGCGAATGGACCGCCAGTCACGACCGACGCCGTCTGGAGCGCACCGACCCCACCGACGACCATCAGGAGGGACGCGATGGCACCCATCGTTGCTCCCCAGATCACGCGGTTAATCGTGGACGGATGCTCCTTGCCGCCAGTGGTGAGCATCCCCAGCGCGAGAGTCGAGGAGTCGGCCGAGGTCACGAAGAACGTCGTGACGAGCAGCAGGAACGCGATCATCAGGAGGAGGCCGATGCCCGGCACCAGGTTGTTGAACAGTGGGTAGCCAGCGCCGGCCTCGCCGTATTCGTTGTACACTGCGACGATGTCGACCACGCCGTTCATCTGCATCCACATGGACGTGCCGCCCAGCGCGGCGAACCACGGGATCGTGACGCCAGTGGAGGCGATGACGCCCGTGCCGACCATCTGCCGGACCGTCCGGCCTTTGGAGATGCGGGCGATGAACAGGCCAACGAACGGGGCCCACGCGAACCACCAGGCCCAGTAGAAGATCGTCCAGGCTGGCACGAACCAGGTCGGTTCGGCGCCGGCCGAGTTGGTGTACAGGCTCAGGCTGATGAAGTTGTTGAGGTAGGCCCCAACGGACTGGATACCGAGGTCCAGGATGTAGATGGTCGGGCCGAAGACGAATGCCACGGCCATCAGGGTAAAGAACACGACCATGTTGAAGTTCGACACCCGCTTGATCCCCTTCTCAACCCCGAGCGCGACGGAGATGGTGAAGGCAATCGTCAGGCCGGTAATCATCACGACCGTGAGCACGTCCGTCCGCGGAATACCCACGATGAAGTTGAGCCCGGTGAGGAACTGGTCACCGACGAATCCCAGCGTCGTGCCGATTCCACCGATGGTCGCGAACACGCCAAGGATGTCGACGAGTTTGGGCAACCAACCGTCGAGGTTGTCGGTACCGAGGAACGGCGCGAGCACCGTCGAGATCCGGAGTGGTGCCCCGTACCGGTACGCGAAGAACGCGATTGGCAGCGCGAGCAGCACGTAGAACGACCACGCCGAGATGCCCCAGTGGAAGAACGTGTAGGTCATCGCGTCGACGGCCGCCTCCATGGAGCCAAGCTCTGTCCCTGCGGCCACGAGCGGATTGTTCGGCGGAATCCCACCAATGGAGTGGTGGTAAATCGCCTCTGCGGGTCCCCAGAATACGATGCCTGCCGCGATCCCCGCGGAGTAGAGCATCGCGAAGTACGACTTGTACGAGTGCTCCGGCTCGTCGTCTGGCTTGCCGATCGTGATGCTCCCCCATGGGCCGAACATCAGGAACAGCCCAAAGACGACGAGGAAAAATCCGGATCCGAGATAGAACCAGCCGAACTGCTCCGTCATTATGGAGAAGCTCTGACTAATAAATTCTTGCGAAGGCCCTGGCGCGAATATCAACGCGATAATCGCGAGGAGTGAGACGCCGAGCCCGAGGCCATACGTCACCGGGTCGAGTTCGTCTAAGAACGTGCCGATTGCACCTTTGTTTCCTGAACTCATGTGTGTGTTATCGTCACCCAACCGTTGGTTGTGGGTTCGATACGCACTAACGATGCGACTCGGGGTTTATGAAATTATTCATTCCTTTTTCGTCATTATCGAACGCTGCGCCGAGCGCCCCGCCGCATGCTGGCGGTTTTTCCACTCATACAATCCCATATACCTTATGATGCCGCCAAAAATTGCCTTACTCGGCGAGCAAGTCAATCGCCTTCTCAACGGCGGCGTCTGCGTTGTCGGCATAGCCGTCCGCCCCGATCTCGTCCCGCCATTCTTCCGAGGTGGGTGCTCCACCGACCATGACTTTGACGTCGCCGCGAACGCCCTCCTCCTCCAGGAGTTCGATGACCTCCTCTTGGTGGTCCATCGTCATCGTCATGAGTGCGGACATACCCAGGATATCCGGCTCTTCGTCCTTTACGGCCTGCACGAAGTCCTCGTTCGGGATCTCGACGCCCAGATCCACGACGTCGAAGCCGTTTGCCTTGAGCATCGTGATCAGAATGTTCTTCCCGATGTTGTGGATGTCCTCGTCGACGGTCCCGAGGATTACCTTCCCGGCCGTGTCCTCATCACCGAGGTCCATTTCGTCGAGAAGCGGCTCGACGAGTTCGACGCCACCCCGCATACAGTCCGCGGACATGGCCAGTTCGGGCAGGAAGACCTCACCCCGGCCGAATTTGTCGCCGACAGTCCGGACCCCTTCGGTCAGCCCCTCCTGGAGGATGACCAGCGGGTTGAGGTCCATGTCGATGGCCTCCTGGGTGAGTTCTGCGGTCTTGTCCTCCTCGAGGTCGATAATTGCCTGCTGAATGTCCTCGATGATGGGGTCGAGGTCGTCGGCTGAGTCCTCGTCTGTCATGTGAATCCCTATCTAAATAGGTCCATGTTGTAAGAATAAAGGTTTTGGAAACCCGCCCGAACCCTTCGACAGTTGACGGGTTTGACCCCGACGCCCTCCTGCGGTTTTTGTGAAAAACCGCCGAACCCTCCATTATACAATCAGATATTCATTAAGTAAAATAAATTTGGGGGCGTTCGATCGAGTTCCAGACTCCCGATCGTCCATGGAAAACCGTGTGGTGTTTCACCCGAAAGAAACGTGACTCACTCGACTGCCGCCGGAAGGTCGAGATCAGTGAGGTCGAGCGCCCGGACCCGTTCGAGGGTCGGTACGCCTCGATTGTCCCACCCGCGCTCCTGGTAATAGGCCTCCCGCATCGCCTCGAATCCCTCGCGGGAGACTGCCTCTCCTTCCCCTGGGCCGTCCGCGATTGGCTCTTCGAGGACCGGCGGCAGCGCGTCGTCGTCACGATCGAATCCCTCACGAACGTTGTAAAGCCGGGTCATCGTCCAGATACGAGTTCCGGCGTTTCGGAGTTCCTCGGGCGAGAGATCCAGGCCGACCGCTTCGAGCCATTCGGAGCCGAAATCCGAAGTAAAGAGCGTTTCAGTGAAGTCATCGGCGATGAGACTCCAGAGGAGCGATCGGAAGTCCTGTTCGGCGATGACCTCGCGGGCACGTCTCACAGGTTCGGCCACTGCCGGTTCGAAGACGGCAGTCTCGATGGGCCTGGCCCGTCTGTGGCAGGCTCCTCGATCACTGGTCGCGTATGCGAGGGCCATACTTGGCGCCCGCCGAGGATCGTAGGACGGGAGTTCCATCCCCTTGACGGTCGGAATCAGGTCCTCGCCACCGTAATGAGCTGCCGCGTTATCGATGCCCTCCGCAAGGGCATCTCCGACCTCCGTTTTACGGGTCGCGATGTCCTCGGCGAGGGAGACGGCGGCTTCGAGATCGCCGAAGTCACCCGAGAAATCGATGACGCCTTCCTCGCCGGCCCGGATCGCCCACGCGATCGCGTTCCCCACACCGATGATGTCGACGCCGAGTCGGTCACAGGTAAGTCCCAGCGTCGCTACATCTTCGAAGTCGTCGATGCCCAGGCCGGCACCGAGTGTCATCTGGGTCCCCCCTCGCGGGGTGCTTTCCTCCTCCCCGATTTTGACCTGGAACCCGCCTGGAATGGGGTCCGACTCGTGTTCGCGCTCGTGCTCGGTGGATTCGACCGCTTCGATCCCGATGTCGTCGGTTCCCTCGAAGGTACTCTCCTGCCAGCCGCGGGTCGAGAGCGCGCCGACCTCGTCCGCGAAATCCACGGACTCGACGGTTTCGCTCGTTCGGTGCCATTCGTCGGTCGCCCCCTCGCCGTACCGTGCCTCGTATTCGGCCCGAAGCGTTTCGAGCGCGCTCGGGGCTTCGTCGAGTGCGACGACCGATTTGAGCCGTTTCGATCCCATCACCGCCCCAGCTCCGCCCCGGCCGGCGTGGTGGTCGCCGCCGTCCGAGGCGATGGTGGCGTACACCACTTCGTTTTCACCGGCCGGGCCCGTGCAGGCAACCTTCGCATCCGGATAGGCCGCACAGGCCGTCTCTACGTCCTTCCCCCATGCTGTCGCAGGTTCGATCGAGACATCGCCGTCCGAAACGACGAGTGACACTGGTTCTGGGGACCGTCCGGTGACGATGATTCCCATCGCGTCGTCCAGACTC
>CAZJZA010000077.1:0-8070 GCA_964550355.1 uncultured Halobacteriales archaeon | reverse complement strand
ACCGGCGCATCGAGGCCAGCCGCCCCAATGGCTTGCTCGACCGCGCGCTCGTATGCGGAAAATACCGGTTTTGCCCGGGCGTTCGCAACAGTCGTCGCCGCGCGCTCGGGGAAAGTGAGCCCGGCTCCCGACTCGTTTCCAAGTGCCACCACCTGGGGGACCTCGCCGAATGTCTCGTTGAGTTCGCGTTCGAGTTCCGGGTTCCGATCGGAAAATTTCGCGGTGACCGACCGAACGTCATAGGTCGGGATATCGTCGTAGGCAAGCGGCTCAGTGATGCGGCCGCGATGATCGACCGCACCGGTTGCAACGTGGTTTTCCGTGCCGAAGAAACTCCGATCGGGGGCGAGCCCTGGGCCGGGAATAACCACGTTCGTGCACGGCGGTAATCGATCCTGGACGGCCGCATTGACGACGAGCGTCGTCGCCACTACGACCCGATCGATCGAAAACTGGCGACAGGACTCTCTGAGAGCCTCGATAACTTCCTCGATGCTCGCCCGGGTTTCGGTGTTCGGGACCTTGGCCGTGCTACAGATTCCCGTTTCGTCGAGGACCACCCCGTCGACGTTTGTCCCACCCGTATCGATGCCGATTATCACACAAAACCGAGAAGGAGGAGACCCACCTTATGGCTTCCGTCGGGCACGCAAATCTGCGGTGAGCGGTGCGAGAGTTTAAGACAAATTACCGGACCACGCTGGCACAATGGAGGTCGCCGGCGTCAGAATCGTCTCGAACCCGAGCGAGGCGACGCTCGCACTCGGCTTTATCGCCGCGGGAATCGTGCTTGGGACCGCAAGCGGACTGACACCTGGCCTTCACGTCAACACCTTCGCCATTCTCCTGGCCTCCATCGCGCCGACCATCCCGGCCGATCCACATCTTCTCGGGGCATCCTTGCTTGCGGCTGGCGTCGTGCACTCGTTTCTCGACATCGTTCCGACGCTCGCTATCGGTGTCCCGGACGCCACGATGGCAGTCTCTGCACTTCCCGGGCATCGACTCGTCCTGGGTGGACGGGGGCGAGAGGCCCTCCGGCTCTCGGCCCTGGGGAGCGGCGGCGCTATCCTGACAGCGGTCCTCCTCGGAGCGCCGGTTACCTGGGGTATGGTGCGGATCGCCCCGGTGCTTATCGATCACATCGGGATCGTCCTTGCCGCCGTCGCGCTCGTCATGGTTCTCACGGAGCGAACCAACCGGGCCCGACTCGGCGGGCTTCTCGCTATCGGTGCAAGCGGTGTGCTCGGACTCCTCACCCTCGATCTGGAGACGGGCGGCTTGCTCCCCGGCGGTGATATGCTCCTCCCGCTACTGTCGGGGCTCTTTGGCGTTCCCGTACTCGTCCTCGCGGCACAGGGGGCCGGAATCCCACCGCAAGGCGGGACCACCCTAGCCACCGAGCCCCGAACACTCGGCGGTTGGAGCCTGCTCGGTGCGAGTGCTGGGGCAGTCGTTGCCTACATTCCAGGGGTCTCTGCGGCCGTTGCGGCAGTCATCGCCTTCGTCGGCCTCCCCGGCGAGGCTGGAGATAGAGGGTTCATCGTCACGGTCAGCGGGGTCAATACAGCGAATACCGTCTTTGCACTTTTCTCGCTCATCGCACTGGGTGCCCCGCGAACCGGCGTCCTCGTCGCCTTCGAGGAGGCCAAACTCCCGCCGAATCTCCCGCTCTTGCTGGTTGCCATCCTCATCGCGGCAGCTGTCGCGCTCGTCCTTGTCCCGACACTCGGTGACCGGTATTTCGATCTCGTCAAAGCCGTGGATAGTACCCCCCTCACCCTCGGGGTCGGGTTCTTTTTGGCAGGCCTCTCGTGGGTCTTCACCGGGCCCGTCGGGGTTCTCGTACTCGGCGTGGCCGCTGTCGTTGGCGGGATTCCCGTTTACTTCGACAGTCGACGAGTTCACCTGATGGGTGTGCTTTTCGTCCCGCTCGCACTCTGAACAGAGGGGCCGAACCTGCACACTATACAGAACGGCCGAACCCTCACTTTGAAAAATGGCCGAACCCCCACTCTACGCAGGACGGCCGAACCCTTTTACAGCCGAAATTCCGGACCGTCGTCGGTGTCTTGTACCTCGACGCCGAGTTCCTCGAGTCGCGCACGGATGGTGTCGGCCGTTTCGTAGTTGCCCGCCTCGCGCTCGCGTTCGCGGACTGAGAGCAGTTCTTCGATGAGTTCTGCCGCCAGTTCCACCGATCCATCAACAGTCGTTCCCTCGAAAAGGAATCCAAGCACCTCCCCGCCCAGGGTTTCAAATGTCTCGATTGCCGTTCGGAGCCCCTCGAAATCGCAGCGGTCGTGCTCGTCGACGTGCTCGTTAACGCTTCCGGCGATTTCGAACAGGGCCGCCAGGGCCTCACGAGTGTTGAAATCGTCGTTCATCGCCGTCTCGAAGGCCTCGGTCTGGGCCTCGATAGTGGTGCGGAGAGATGGGTCTTTCACCGTGGCATACGCCGCTGGCGAATCGGCAATTTCGACGGCTCGCTCGTAAGCCCGTTCTAGCCGGTCCCATCGCTCGATGGCCTCCTCGATGGTGCGTTCGGAGTAGGTCTGGGACTGACGGTACTGGGCCGAGAGGAGGAACATCCGAATCGGGTTCGGGCCGACCTCCCGAAGCGCGTTTTTGACGGTGAAGAAGTTCTCCAGACTCGTCGACATCTTCTCACCTTCTGTTTCGAGGAGATTGACGTGGAGCCAGTACTTTGCGAACTGTTCGCCCGTCGCCGCCTCGCTCTGGGCGATCTCATTTTCGTGATGCGGGAAGACCAGGTCCTGGCCACCGACGTGGAGGTCGATCGACTCATCGAGGTGGGTCATACTCATCGCCGAGCATTCGATGTGCCACCCCGGGCGGCCGTCCCCCCATGGGGAGTCCCAGATCTGTCCGCCGGCCTCGACGGACCCAGGGTCGCCGTCCCGGTGCTTCACAATGGCCTCCTCGTCGACGGGACCGGCTTTCCAGAGTGCGAAATCCTGTGGATTTTGCTTCTCGGCGAGTTCCTCTTCGGGACCCTGGGGATCCATTTCCTCGATGTTCTGTCCCGAGAGGCTCCCGTACTCGGGGAAGGAGTCGACATCGAAGTACACCGAGCCGTCCGAAACGTAGGCGTGATCGCGTTCGAGGAGGGCCTCGATGAGATCGATGATCTCCGGGAGATGCTCGGAGACGCGGGGATAGACGTCAGCGCGTTTGAGATTCAGGCCGCGCATGTCCTCGATGACCGAGGAGATGTAGTGCATCGCCACTGACTGCTCGTCCTCGCCCAGCTCGTCCGTCCCTACCCGCGCGACGATCTTCTCGTTGACGTCGGTGAAGTTCTCGACGTGTCTGACCGAATACCCGAGGTGTTCGAGCCAGCGATGCATCACGTCGACGTGGACCCAGGAACGGGCGTGGCCGAGATGGGCGTCGTCGGAAACGGTCAACCCGCAGTAGTAGAGAAGTACCGAGTCGGGGTCCTGGGGGTCGAATGGTTCCCGCTCGCCGGTAAGCGTGTTCGTCAGTGAAAGCGGCATTGAGAGTGACATGCTCGTTCGAGGGGTTTAACTTCTACGAGAGGAGGACCGGGGCGGTTCCGGTCTCATCTGCCCATTCCTGTTCCCCCTTTTCCCTTTACACCTCTGGTTCCCCCTCCACCTGCCCCTCTGGTTCCCCCCACTTACTCCTCCATTACGGCTTCGACGACGCGAAGCGCAGTCGACCCCTCCCCCCGTGACACGAGCACCATCCCGGCCTCGGAGACGATTCCCGCCCCCCGAACCGCTATGTCGGTACTCCGGAGGGCCGACAGCACCCGAGCGAACAGGTCCGGATCGATGTCGCCCTCGAGGGTGATAGCGGTGAGATCCTTTCCGGGGCTGGCGCCTGAGACGATCAGTTGATCGGGGTCGACCCCCCGCTCCATCCGCACCCGGACCGTCCCTCCAGACTCCTCGAGTCTTGGCAACTCCTCTGCGTATCGCCGAAGCGCCGAGGCAACGGCCCCCGTTTCCCCGGAAACGTCGAGCTGCCGTGCAGCTTCGGTGTAATTCACAATACCCGCGCGGAGAGCCTGTCTGAGATACGGCGTCTGATCGACGGCCCGGCGGGTCAACGCAGCGATCGAGGGCATGTGCTCACAGGGTCACACGAGCGCAAAAAACTCCCGATGACAACCCGGCGAAGGTCAGCTTTCCTCCGTCGTCCACTCCCAGGGGTCCCAGTCCGTCAGGTAGCTCCAAACGGCGAGTCCGACGAGCAGCGCAGCGACGCCGGCCGCGACCGCGGAGGCGGGATTGACAAACAAAAGGAGCACGAGGACGAACAGAAACGCGCCACCTGCACCCAAGACCACTGGATTTCGGAGACGGTCGAAGTCGACGAAATCCGTTAGCGGATCAGAAGCCCTGGGTTCCTCCGCTTCCTGATTGCGCGCTCCGGTACCGCCGACGGTGCCGATTTTGTCCGCAGCGCTCTCTCCGGAAGAATTCGACTCCTCGGAAGGTTCCACTTCGATGTCGACTGTCGATTGCTCTTGTCCGTATCCAGCCGTAATCTCGAGTCGACCGCTACCCTCCGCACTATCCATGAGTTTGAGATCGGCCTCGCGCCACTCCCCTTTCGGGACGAACCAATGTGGCTCCTCGATGGTCCCGAGTGTCGCTAGGTCGTCGTCCAGATGGAGGTGCACGTGGGTCGGCTTCCCGTGATTTTCGAAAACGATGTTGATGGAGCGTGTCGCGCGGACAGCCGTCTGGTCAGTCTCGACGGTGTTCAATCCGTCGCGATTGAGGTAGACGGTCAATCCAGGCACGACTTCACCTACGACCACCTCGTGCAAAAAGGTTCAGGCGGATGCGTCCTCTTGCATATCGGGCGGGAGCAGGTTCGGAATGCCGTCCTCGATGGGATAGACCGCCCCACACTCCGTACAGGTCAGGGTTCCCTCGATGATTTCCTCGCCCTCGCGTTCTTCGACCGAGAGTTCGAGCAGTTCTTTATCGACCGGGCAACAGACGATGTCCATGAGATCCTCGTTCACGACGCTCACCTACTCGGATAATCGGGTGGCCCCGAAAAAAGGTTGCCGGGTCTGACGTGAATTTTTCAGGGAGGAGCGTCAACGGTTACTTTTCAGGGCGGAGAGCGACAACAGTTACTTTCAAGTCCAGGGATCGTCGCGGACGATTGCCGTGTCCCGGGCCGGGCCAAGTCCCAATGCCACGGCGGGGACTCCCAGTTCCGCTTCGATGTAGGAAACGTATTCTTTTGCGGCCTCGGGCAGGGCCTCGTACCCTTCCTCGGCGACCGCATTCCAGTCCACGTCGGGCCACCCCTCGAAGGTCCGATAGACCGGCTCGCAATCGCCCCACCGCTCGGTCGTCGCGGGCATCGTGTACCTGGTGTCGCCGTCGAGTTCGTAACCGTGCCCGACTTCGAGTTCGTCGAGTCCACCCAGCACGTCGAGGTGGTTGATCGCGATCCCGGTAAAGCCGTTTGCCCGCGTGGCTGTCCGCAACATGGGCATATCGAGATAGCCAACCCGTCGTGGGCGGCCGGTAACGGTTCCGTATTCCCCACCTTCCTCCCTGATGTAATCAGCGAGGTCCCCGTCAAGTTCGGTCGGGAGCGGGCCAGTCCCGACTCGCGAGAGGTACGCCTTGACGACGCCGATCACCGCCCCCTGACCCACGGTCGTAACGCCCAGCCCGGAGCCGGTCGAGGCGTAGCCGGCGGTCGGATTCGAGGAGGTGACGTAGGGATAAATCCCGTGGTCGATATCGAGGGAGGTCCCTTGGGCCCCTTCGAGCATGACCTGGTCTCCCGCCGCGATCCGCTCGTCGAGATACGTTCCCGCGTCCACGGCAAGCCCTTCAGATCGAATCCGCTCGCCAAACTCGTTGAACTCTTCAAAAAGCGCGTCCACGTCGAAAGCGTCCCCGGGGTCACCGCCGTAGACTTCCTCGTAGAGGGTGCGCTTTTGGGAAACGACGTATTCGAGTCGCTCGCGCAGGACCGCCGGGTCGAGGAGATCTCCGATGCGAACCCCACGCCTGCCGGCCTTGTCCTCGTAGGTCGGACCGATGCCGCGACCGGTCGTTCCTGCCTCCAGGTCCGAGTCGGATTTTGCCGATTCCTCGATGCCATCGATCGCCCGATGATACGGCATGATCACGTGTGCGCGTTTGGCGAGTCGGACGGTCGGATCGAGGCCCTGGTCGCGGAGGCCATCGACTTCCTCGAAGAACGTGCGGGGGTTGATGACGACGCCGTTGCCCAACACACCGACTTTACCCCGAACCGCCCCACTCGGAACGAGTGAAAGCTTGTACTCCACGTCCCCGTCCACGACGGTGTGGCCAGCGTTGTCCCCACCCTGATATCGGACGACGACGTCGGCCGGTTCGCCCAGCAAATCGACGACGCGGCCTTTCCCCTCGTCGCCGAGTTGCGAGCCCACGATCGTTACGGTCATGGTAGCCGATTCCTCGCCCCGGGCTAAACCCATTACGAATGATCGACGATGGGTGAGAATCGATCGGCGAGGATTCCGATTTCGTCGACAAGGCCATCAAAACTTCCAGTTCACCGACGCTTCGAGGGTTTCAGTGAAGATTACTGTTTTATGTGTAACTATTCTGTATAGTGCGTCACATGGGAACACCCGCAACTGTTATAACTGGGCGCCGGAAAGGTGCTCGTACGGATTCTTCGGCAAGGTAAGGTTTAAATCCCGGTACGACAAGTTAACAAATGGCATGATAGATCGCCTGGCAAAAGAGGTCGATATGTTAGAGCGCCATCTGCAGGTTCTCAAGATGGTCATCGAAAGCGAGCCCATCGGGATCGTGAAGATGTCAAACGAAACTGGCTATCCCCACCACAAGGTACGATACTCGCTTCGGGTACTCGAAGAGGAAAACCTCATCGAACCCTCGAGTCAGGGGGCTATCACGACAGATGACACCGGGTCGTTCGTCGAGGACCTCGACGGCGAGATCGGGGAAATCATGGACAAACTCGAAGCGATGAAAATCGAGTCGGTCCCTGATGGCGGCGAGTAACAACGATACACTCGTTTAGAGTTTCGGCACGGTAACGTGGAACGCTTGGCTTCGATCTTCGATGAGTCCGAGGTGAAACCCCGTTCCCGAATCGGGAGTGACGTAACTCGCTTTCTCCTGTCGACTGAACAGGCCGCCCTTCGACGCCGCATTTTCCGCACTTTCGAGGGCTGCCGGTTCGAAAAAGCTAGCCGTGACGTAGAACGCACCGGCCAGGCTCTCGACTGAGCCGGCGACGTCCCGCGCTCCGTCGAGGAGCGTCTCGAGTTCCGAGCCCATCACCGGATTTCGATCATCGTTGTATTCGCCGACGATGAGTGGATTCCCCATCCGGTCGCGCATTACGAGTGCGAACTCGCGGTCGGTGCCGGATTCGGCATCGACGGTCACAGAGCCCTCGAATTCGATTCGGTCGAGGGCGGAAATCGCCTCGAAGAGGTCCCCCAGCGAGCTTCGATTGCCCGTTTCGAGCAGTTCGTAGGGAAGGTCCCGGAGCAGCCAGGAGACAAAGCGGAATTCGCCTGTCCCTTCGAGGAATTCCCGATAGGGACGCCCATTGACCTGCACGGTGTCGGTCTCGAACGTGGTGTGATGTTCCAGCGTGAGATTCGCGTTTACGGCTTCAGGGTCGGCCTCGGGCCCAAGTGCTTCCAGGGTCGGCTCGCTCTTTGACCCGTACCGGACAAAGAGGTTCGTCCCGGCGAGGGCCGTCTCCGGGTCGAGTGCTGTCGCTTCAGCCCCGGCGACGGTCCCATCGCCTTCGATGGCGGCTTCGAGTTCCCCGACCCGGGCTTTCAGTTGGTCCCGCTCCTCGCGGAGGTCCGCCAGTTCGGATTCGAGACGGGACCGTTCTGCCTGTTCGTCCTCGAGGTCGGCCGAGAGGTCCGACCGCTTTCGCTCGACGTCGGCCAGACGGGACTCGAGATCCTCGATTTGTACATCCCGTTTCTTTACGGCCGCCTCGAGTTTCTTCATGCAGGCGTGTGCGGCCTGCGAGGCCCTGGTAACGGGGTTCCACGCG
>CAZJZA010000076.1:0-8081 GCA_964550355.1 uncultured Halobacteriales archaeon | reverse complement strand
GTGTCTCATCGTCTCATACCTGGGTATGCAGTACACTCGCGAAGGTGGTACTCGTGAATGAGGAATCCGTCGTCGTACGGAACGGACTTACGGTGACGAAGTCCTTTTCTGCAGAGGATTTTCCCGTCCCGGCCGTGACCTTCGAGGTGGCCTCCACTCGCGAGGAGCCGGTAGAACTTCGAATCACGGATACGATTCCGGAGGGCTTCGGGGTCGAACAGATCGGGTTCCACCCCGATTACGGGAGCGAACACTGGACAGCCACCGGAGAAGGTGGTGTTCGGTTCGAACGAACGGTCGAACCGGGCGAGGAGTTCACGACCGTCTACGGCGTCAGGATGAGTACGGAGGACGAGCCGACGGTGTTCCTCGAGAAACCAACCGTCGAAGTCGATCCCAAAACGGACGTTGAAACGGAACGCGACGTGGTGCCCGAGGAAAGTTCGGCAGTCGTCCGCGAACTGGCTCGCGGCGATCGCGAGACTGTCCCGGGACTGGAAACGGGAGTGCCCGTTACGGAAGTCGAAGGCGAAGACGAAACTGAAGATGTAGTTGAAGCCGAACCTCGAGCAGAGCCGGGAATCGAGGAGGAGCCCGAGTCGGATGACGCTGTCTCGGCGTCCGAGTTGGACGCCGTCTCCGAGTCGATATCGGATGATGCAGGTTCCGAGGCCGAATCTGTTGAGCCTGTTGAAGCCGAGTCAGGAGAGCCGATGGCCGAATCCGGGAAATCCGATGCTGCCGGAGACGACGAAGCTGCATCCGAGGAGGACGTTCAGGACGAACTTATGACGGCGCGTGCGGATCAGTCCGCCAAAAAGGACGTGGAGAGGGAGACCGCCTCTGAGTCGCCCCCGGATTCAGTTGAGGAACCGACGGAGGAAGCACCGTCCGAGACAGATACCCCGAGCGAACCGACCCCTGAGCGATCTATGCCACCCGAGACAGACACCGAATCCATCGTCGCCGCGTTTGCCGCAGAAATCGAGGCCGGAACCATCGAACAGGAGGATCTCGCCGTCATTCGGGAGGCCGTCATCGACGAACGACCGAGTGACAGAGTCCGTCTCGAACACTTGCAGTCGCGGGTCTCCGATCTGGAGGCTTACTCGGACGCCCTCGAGAACTTCCTCGACGAAAACGGCACGGGCCAGGAAATCTTATCGGAGATCGAAGCCGATATTGGGAAGTTCGACGACGAACTGGGCCGGATCGGGGATCGACTCGACGCGGCCACATCCGAACGTGACACCATGAGCGAGCACCTCGAAAGTCTCGAGGATACCGTCGAGGCAATCGCGGGCGTCGCCGAACAGATCGAACGGCTCCGTGGGGACCTGGAGGCGGCCGAGGAACGTCTCGACGACGTGGACGGCGTGCGGATGGAGTTTGCGGCACTTAAAGACCAGGTCGAATCGATCCAGGAGGACGTGACTGAAGTCACCGAGTGGCGCAACCAACTCTCCGACGTGTTCGGCTGAAAACCCCAGCAGCTCTTCGCCCTATTCCGCAGAAAAGCAACCAACTCTCCGCCGTATTCTGCTGAAAATCCGGCCAGTTCTTCACCTCATTCCGCAGAAAAGCAACCAACTCTCCACCGTATTCTGCTGAAAAGCAACCAACTCTCCACCATATTCTGCTGAAAAGCAATTTCTCGTGCGAACCGCTCTCAGATCAGTCCGATTTCTTCGAGATATTCGCGAGCGACGACCCGTGGGTGGCGCTTGCCGATATCGACTTGTCGGACGAGTCGCCGGATTTCCGTGACGTTCTCGAAGGTCGGCCCAATCTTGTTGAGCACGTCGAGAACGTTTGGATGGTCCTCGAGCACGTCGTTTCGAATCAGCGGGCCCGGGTTGTAAATGGGGAAAAAGTGTCGGTCGTCGGCTAACTCCTCAAGGTCGTGGATGTCGATAAGTGCGTCCACGGTGAGCCCCATGGTGACGTCGATCGTCGACCGGCCAATCATCTCGTAGCGCTCCTCCGATGAGTTGATGGTCTCGGTGCGCTGCCAGACGGCGTCGACGGCCTCGGGCTCGAATTTGTGTGTTTCGAGGAGGCCCTTCCATCCGTCATCTCGGTCGCGGAAGTCGGGTCCCACCACGGCGGTGATATCCCCGTCGGTTTCGTTGGCATACGCCGCGAGATCGTCGAGTGAGTGGACATCCGTTTCCTCGCTCCAGACACGGGGGGCGAGAATACAGTAGGTGTTGTTGTGGGAGGCACGCCGGCCGTAGGTAAACTCGAAGCGCGACTCGATCCCCCGCTTTGCCTCCTCGTAGAGCTGATCCGGGTCGGTGATGGGTGCTGACTGGTCCAGGAACTGCCCGTAGATCGTTCCCGTGTACTCCCAGTAGAGGTCGAGTTCGCCACTCCGTAGTTTGGCAAAGGTTTCCTCGGTGACGCCCGAGCCCACCTGGTCGACCGGCGAGAGGTCCGTGTGGGCTTCGAGCAGTTCGTAGGCCAGGTACGCGAGAATCTTGTTCGCGGTGAACGGTTTCGAGCCGATGACGACCGGTGTCGATTCCGCCTCTGCGACGCTGGTCCGTGTTTCCGAGTCGAGCGTGGAGACGCCAGCCACGTCGCGGAACGAGTACGCACCGAGTTGTTCTTCGAGCACCGTCGCCTGAGCGGAGAGTGTTTTCACGTCGTGTCCGATCGAGGCGAACTCACCTTCCTGGGACTCCATTGCGTCGACGACGCTGCCGGTCTCATCAGTGGTCTGCTGGGCCAGATCGTACAGTTCGTCGGCCATTTGGGAGACCTGCTGGGCCGCTTCTGCCTGCTCGGCAGTCGCGTCGTTGATTTCCTGGACGCCGATGTTCGTCTCCGTGGCCTGTTCGGCGATCGTTTCGAGAGAGTGGAGTGCCCCCTCGACGGTTTCGATCCCGCTCGAGACGTTTTCGGCGGTCGCGTCGAGTTCCTCGGCGGTGGTTTCTGCGTGAGTGTGCACGTCAGAGAGCAAATCGCCGATCTCGTCTGTGGCCTGTTGGGTTTCCTCTGCGAGTGACTTGATCTCCTCGGCGACGACCGCAAAGCCGTCTCCGGCTTCACCAGCACGGGCCGCTTCGATGGAGGCGTTCAGTGCAAGCAGGTTCGTCTGGTCGGCGATATCGGCGATGAAATCGACCACGTCGTCGATTTCTGCGGTCTGATTCGTGAGGTGAGAGGCGGTCTCGCGCGCCTCAGAAATTCCCGATTCGATTTCGTCGAGTTCGTCCACGGCCTGTTCGGCCGCTTCGCCACCTTCTTCGCCCCGTTCGGCCATTCTCTCCGATTGGTCGGCCACGTCGTCGGCGGTCGCGGTGACCTCCTCGATGGTTGCAGAGACGTTCGACATCTCAGAGGAGACCGACTCGACGTGAGACTCCTGTTCGTCAGTCGCTTCGCTGATTGTTTCGGTGGACTGTCTGACGGCCTGGGACTCCTGGCGCACGTCCTCGATCCCGCGGGTGGCCTCCTGGCTCGTCTCGGTCACGTCGTCGGCAAACCGGTCGACGGTTGCAAACGTGTGTTCGAGGGATTTGACGACGTCGTTGAGCAATCCAGCCGTCCGCGCGAGCTGTGGATCGTCCGGCGAGACGTCGGCCCGGGCCGTGAAATCGCCCTCGGCTGCGTCCTGGAGGACGTCCTGTATTTCCTCTATTGCTTCGCGAGTCTCCGTGTTCGAAGGAGCCTTTTGTTCTGCTCGGTCATTGTCCGATGGTGTGGTAAAGCTATTCATAGGTCAGTCGTGATGGCACTAACGTCTGCGTCTTTTTCCATATCGGTCGAGATGGGATGGTGTGTCTGCATTTATACGAGTGCTGCTGGATCGATCCAGACGCCGAACCGATCGTCGTGGCGGAGCACCCGGTATGTGCTCCCAGAGGCCGTCGAGTCGTCGATATCCTCCTCTTTTACGTCCACCCCCTGGTGGACGTCGTCGATGAGGAGACCCGTGCCCTCGATATCCGAGAGCACCACGATCCGGCGACCCACGGTCGACGCGTCCAGGTTTAATGCGACTTTTGGATCGATGATCGTGGTCGTTTCTCCCCGGAGGTCGACGACCCCGACGACCTGAGCGTCGGCGTTTGGGACGGGGGTTATCTCTTCGTCCGCGTCGACGATCTCTTCGACGTGGGAGATGTCGATGCAGTATCGCCCATCTCCCAGGGAGAATTCGAGCACGTTTGTGGTTTCGCCCGCCATTATCACTTGGGTCATACCGGTAAGGAATAAGGGTTTGGGCTCCAGTCTCAGGAGAGAGAATCCCGACACTGTGCCGGAAAACGCCGGTACTCTTTTCTCGGATCCGAGTTTTGGGATAACTGATGGAACCGGCGTCGGTCTTGCGCGTCCTCGGAAACAAGTACAACGCCGAAATACTCCGAGCGACTCACACGCCGAAGTCGGCACAGGAGCTATCCGATGAACTCGACATCCCGATCGCCACGTCCTACCGGCGAATCGAGGAGCTCTGCGATCACGATCTCCTGGATCTCGAAGGCCGGGAGTTCTCAGAGGAGGGCCGTCGGACCAAGGTCTATCGCCGGAAGATCGACGAAATCGCGATCGCCTTCGGCACGGAGGAGTTCGAGGTGGACCTCAAGCGTCGGACTGAAGCCAAGAACAACCTGGTCGACGTCTGGTCGGATCTCCGAAACGAGTCCTGACCGACCGCCGGAACGAGTCCTGACCAACCGCTGGAAAGAGTTCTACCGACCGCCGGAACGAGTCCTGACCAACCGCTGGAAAGAGTTCTACCGGCCGCCGGAACGAGTCCGATTGATCGCCGAAATGGGTCCTGATTATTGAACGCTATAATCGGCGGCGAAATTTTAAGTGTGCTATCGGGAGAGGTACGCATGGAACGGTCCCAATGGAACTCATCGAAGCCCTTTACGCCGTCTTCAGTTCGACGCTGGCGATCGCTGGCCTCTCGGTCGTTGCCCTTGCCGTACGGGCCTATTCTGAGACCCATCGCCCGTCGATGCTCCACCTCTCGCTCGGATTCGTCCTGATCGTCGCGGCGGCCATCGGGACGACCCTCAGTGCATTCATCATCGATTTCACACATGCAAAAAGTCTGTTGACCGTCAACTACGCGATTTCGACGACTGGCTATCTGTTCGTTATTTACAGCATTGTGGCCCGGACATAACGCCTAATCTATCTCCCTCGGCAAGCCGGTCACTTGCCGAACCACGACCTGACCCGGTCGAGCATTCGCGCGCCGCTTCCCACTGCTGCCGGATTTTCCTCGAGTCCCGCCTCGTCGATCAACGTCTCTAGGGGGGCATTCATCACCGGGTCGGGCATGTCGGTATCGTCGACTGACTCGCCGCTCTTCGGGTCGACCCACTCGAAATCCCGATTTTCGCCCTGGCCTGCCTGACCGAAATACAGGGCCGCTTCGAGGGAGGTCGCGAGCCGTTTGTAGGCGACCGTTGCTGGCGCTGCCTCTGCATCCAAGACCACCGGCATTCCCTTTCTGACACTCTCTCTAACGTGTTGGTCTGCCGGAATGCTGACAGTCACCGAGCCGGTCGTCCCAAGGGCGGTTGCGGCGCCCTCCACGTCGTCAAACGGTCCGCCCCCGGTTCCCGTAAACACGGCGCCGACGACGGGGACTTCGAGCCGCTCTACGAGATCGCCGGTCTTCGATGCATCCGTGAGGGCAGGCAGTTCGGCGGTCGTGACGAGCAACACGCCGTCTGCAGCATCGATGGCCACGCCGACGTTGTGATTCAACCCGGCTCCGACGTCGAGGATGACGACGTCGAATCGGTCTTTGAGGTCCCCGACGATGGTTTCAATGGAACCCGTCCGAGCGTCCGTGAAGTGATCCAAATCGGTCGATCCCGGGACTATCGCGAGGCCTCCGGCCTCGTGAAGGGCGGCTTCCAGGGCTACCCGACCGGCGAGGACGTCGTGGATGGTGGCCTCGGGCCGGGTGAGCCCGACCATTGTGCCGAGATTCGCCATGCCGAGATCGATATCGACGATGGCAACGTCGTGTCCTAATTCGACGAGCCCGGCTCCGAGGTTCACGGCCGTGGTCGTCTTCCCGACCCCGCCCTTTCCGGAGGCGACCGCGAGGGCGAACCCATCGTCGTCCGCGCCTGCCATTCTGTCGAACTGTTCCGCGTTTCGGTACATAAGTGTGGCTCAAACGATTCAGATTCCCAGCAGGGAGCCGACGAGATTCAAGGTCACCGCGCCGACGATCGCTCCCAGCCAGGTCAGGGCAACGAAGTGCATGTATGCGTTTACCTTATGCCCCCCGTCGACCACCCGGATGATTATCGAGGAAAGCAGTGCGTTGATAAGCACCGTCAGGGTAAGCAAAAACTCGATGAGTGCGATGTCGTACACCTCGGTGTTGATGAGCGAGTTGAAGTCGAACCCGGCCGGGGACGACATCCCTAACGTCATCGCGGACAGTTGTTCGACGATCCCGAGTCCGATGAAAAACGCGAAGGTCGCAGCCGCGGTGATTCCGTAAATAACACCGATGAGCGTCATCGCGGATTGTTCTCGCCTCTCTCGCAACTGGAGGACCTCGTTCATGTTTTCGCTGATGAGTTCGCCGAGGTGTTTCGGATCGCCACCCATCTGCCGACCGATAAGGTACATTTCGCTGAACTTCTGGATGAGTTGCGAATGCGCGTCAGCCGTGAAAAAGCGCCAGGCTGCTTCGGGGGAGAGCCGCATTTTCAGACGGGTGTACAGTTCGTCGATGTTGTCAGTCAGCGGCCCGAACTCCTTTCGGCGCAACGAGGAGAGTACTGCCGTAGTCGTGGTCTGCTGTGCGGTCTCGCTTGCCCCCAGCGCCCGGATGAAACTCACGTACTCCTCGTCCCGGTGTTTGACCTTTTCCTCTTCACTGCGGACGAGCAGCCCTGGAATAAGCAGCGGAGTCGTCGGGATTGCGGCATAGATCGGCAAGGGAATTGTCTCCGGGTCGAGACCCGTCAGCCCGAACATGATCGTGGCAATGCCGAGGGTGACCAGAACCGACAAGACAGCACCCCCGAGGGTGGCCGCTTGCAACTTCCGTTCTGTGGCGGTGTTCCAGTCGGGCGGGAAATACCAGACCGGATCTTTCGGAGAGACGGTGTATATCGCATAGAGAAAGCCCAGTTGGATGAACATATACATGACGACGACGGCGGTGACCGTCATGGACGGATCTGTACCGGAAATAATCGGCAGGACGGTGCCGAAGACGAGCGCGAACGTCACCGAGAGAATCATCGAGAGATAGAGGTCTTTCATGACCTCGAGGTTCCCGAGTTGGCCCTCGTAGATCGTCGTGTAGTTCTGGATGATCGCAGACTGTTCGCTCACCAGATAATTCGAGAGGCTTTCACCCGCATTGATCGTATACGACAGTCGATCGAAGAAGTCGGTGACCGCGTCGCTTGGGACCTTTTTCGCCCGCATACGACACGCGTCGTCGAGACTCTGATTCCAGGTGTCGACCAGTTGGACGATCCTGCGAGTTTCCTCCGAAAGTGGGCCGTAATCGTCGGTCTTGGCAATCCGTCGGAAGACCTCGACCCGATCGATGTTGGTCGTCGAAAGGACCGTCATGTGGGTCACGTAGAGGTGAAAAACCGCTTCCATTTGCTTGCGACGCTGGTCCTGTCTGAGTTTCGGGTAAATGAGCGCCGCGACCGCGATCAACAGGCCGAGGGCCGGCATCGGAAGCCGGACCATGATCGGCATGTCGAGACTAACCGCGGCGACGATCGTGACGAAGAAAAAGAGGATTCCGGGCAGGACAAATCCCCCCACGTACCGGGAAATGGGAATTTCCATTTGCCGATAGGACTCCGTAACCGAGGCCATTGCTGTCGTCACGTCGACGGATCCATCAGTGGTCTCGGTCTCCGATTCGGTGGCCATGTCAGAGGTCCCGGCGCGCCATCGTGAAGGGGAGCCCCTCGACGCCGTCTCTTTGGAACGCCGAGATGACGTCGTTGAAGTCGTGGTACTCGATGAGGTTCTCCTGGATGATTCGTTCGATAATCTCGGTGCGGAAGTCCATCTCGTCGTAGATTTCGCGGGTGTCCTCGTAGCCCAGTAGTGTC
>CAZJZA010000075.1:0-8195 GCA_964550355.1 uncultured Halobacteriales archaeon | reverse complement strand
ATGTCCACGTCGGCATCGGTGACGATCGGCTTTCGCCGCCGTTCCGAGAGCGTGACAGCAAGCCCCAGCGCGGTCGTCGTCTTCCCCGTTCCACCTTTTCCCCCGGTCACGGCGAGCATGGACACACCTCGTCCGGTCTTTCCTCAAAAACCTCCGGGTGGCATCTCCGACATGAGACAAGCGGGGGATTCAATACTCTGCCACGAGGGGAGGTACATAATGCGTCACGAGCATGTGATCTCCGCCAAACAGTTCTCCAGGGCGGACATCGAGGCGGTGTTGGACCGGGCCGCCGACTTCGCCGCAAACCAGCGGGACGTGGTCGACGCCCACGAGGGGGCGCTCCTCGCCACCGCCTTTTTCGAACCCAGTACGCGGACGAAGATGAGCTTCGAGGCGGCGATCAAGCGACTCGGCGGGGACGTCATCGACATGGGCCCCGACGAGTTCTCAAGCGTGAAAAAGGGCGAGACCCTTGCAGATACGCTCCGGGTAATCGAAGGGTACGCAGACGCAATCGTTCTGCGCCATCCCATGGAAGGGGCGGCCACGATGGCCGCGGAGTTCGTCGACGTCCCGCTGCTCAACGCGGGGGACGGTGCTGGACAGCACCCGACTCAGACACTTCTCGATCTGTACACCATTCGCGAAGAAGTCGGGCTTGAGGACCTCACGATCGGGATTATGGGGGATCTCAAATACGGCCGGACGGTTCACTCCCTCGCCCAGGCGCTGACGAACTTCGAGACGTCCCAGCATTTCATCAGCCCCGAGAGCTTGCGGCTGCCCCGGAGTGTCAGGTACGACCTTCACGAGCAAGGGGCCCAGGTCCGGGAACACGAGGATTTCAGGGAGCTCTTGCCCGAACTGGACGTGCTCTATGTGACCCGAATCCAGCGCGAGCGCTTCCCCGACGAGGACGAGTACAAAGCGGTGGCCGGTCAATACCGTCTGGACACGGAGACTGTTCTCGACCGGAACGAGAACCTCACCGTTCTCCACCCACTCCCGAGGGTGGACGAAATCGCCCCGGGGATCGACGATCTGCCGGGGGCGAAATACTTCGAACAGGCACACAATGGCGTCCCGGTTCGAATGGCCCTCCTCGATATGCTACTATGACCGAGCCAGAAACCGAACTCCGCGTGAGCAAGATCGAGAACGGTACCGTCATCGACCACGTCACTGCCGGCGAGGCCCTCCGCGTGCTCGGCATCCTCGGAATCGATGGGAGCGAGGGCGAAACCGTGAGTGTCGGCCTCAACGTCCCGAGTGACCGGCTCGGACGCAAGGACGTGGTGAAAGTCGAGGGCATGGAATTGAGCCAGGAGGAGGTCGACGTTCTCTCCCTTATCGCCCCCGACGCGACGATCAATATCATCCGGGACTACGAGGTCGTGGACAAATCACGTGTCGATCGCCCCGAATCGGTGATCGGCGTCCTCACCTGCCCGAACACGAATTGTATCACCAACGCGGGGGAACCGGTCGAAACGCACTTTTCGGTCCGGGAAACCGGCGTCCAGTGTCGATATTGCGATACGATCATCCGCAAGGACATCACCGACCACATCGAAACGTGAGCCGGTGGAAAACCGCTCTGTGACCTGTCTCTGGCTCTGAGGCGACCATTTGCGTTTCTGCCCGAAAGCGTATATCCCATGCAACCGTACCCATTACCATGGGACGAACAATCCTCAAAGTCGGAGTTGCACTAATCCTCCTCGCCCTGGTCTGGAGGCTTCTTTTGGACCACGAGGACGGGGAGAAAATAGACCGCATCGACTGAAAATCGCACGGCTTGGTTTTCACACGGGGGTTTCACTCGGCTTGATTTTCGCAGGAGGGGGGGGGGGTTCGCACGGTTTAGTTTTCGCAGGGGGGGGTTTCCGCACGGCTTAGTTTTCGTACGGATTGGGTTCTTGCATTCCGGAAAGCGCACACGATCTGTACGAGTGAGAGGGTGTCCAACCGTTTCAGGTCGATTGGCGTGGGTTCGAGACCGGTTGGCGTGGGTTCGGATCGGTTGACTTTAATGAGCCGGGGAAATAGCCCGTGATATGGCATTCGAAGAAGACGACGAGGTACGTCTCTCTGATGAGCACAGCGAGTACGACGGCGAGACGGGGACGATCACGCAGGTCGTCGAGACCATGTTCGGGGACGCGAATTACACGGTATCTTTCGAGGACGGCGAGGAAACCGGCGTCCCGGAGGATCACTTAGAAGCGGTCTCCGAAGCCGAAAGCCCGGACTGACTGGGATGGGCCTCCCCTTTCATTACGTCGACCTCCGTGCGTTTTGCTATGCCACCGAGGACGAGGGCCGGGTGCGCGAGGCGCTTCGGACCGTCCTTCCGGCGACGGCGGAGATCGAATCTGCGGTCGGGGAGGGTCATCACGGCGATCGGATCGTCGTTCTCAGCGCCCGTGTCGAACGAGCAGCCGATATCGAAGCGATTTTTGATCGACTCGAAAGGGGAATCGGGCTGGACCGGATCCGGGACGAACTCGACGATCGACTCGACGAGAACAACGCACTGTACGTCGGACTCGACAAGCAAGCGGCGGCTCGCGGGGACGTCGAATTCGGAGATGGGATTACCCTCCGGGCGAAGGTCGAGGCGTATCCGGCCAAGCGTGAGCGAGCCCTGGAAAACGCTCGCGAGGCACTGACATAGCCCATGTACGAGGCCGTCCACGTGGAAAGGGAAGGAAAAACGACGCCCGGCCGGTTCGGGCTGACCGTCTCCCATGCCGGGTTTGACGGGATGGTGGTGCGAAACAGGCAGAAAGCGACGGCTGCAGTCGATCACGAGTCGATTGCCAACCGGTATGGAATCGATGTCGTGCGGGGCATCGAGATCACGGCCACCGAGAAAGCAGCCGTCAGCGGGGCGATTGGGAATCGACGGCCGGAGGCGGAAGTTTTACTCGTCAGGGGCCGAGACCCGGCGATGAATCGCTTTGTCACCGAGTCACCGCGGGTCGACGTGCTCGCGGACCCGATGGGTGGCGAGGGAGACCTCAATCACGTGATCGCCAATGCGGCTGCAACGAACGGGGTTGCCCTGGAGATCAATCTCGGGGGCGTCCTCCGCCAGACGGGTGGAAACAGGGTCCGAACGATCACGAAACTGCGGAAACTTCGAGAACTCATCGAAGACGCCGGGGCTCCCTATGTCGTATCGGGAGCGCCGCGGACCCACCTGGAGGTTCGGGGGCCGAGAGAATTGTTGGCTGTCGGGGAGCGAATCGGCTTCGACCGCGAACAGATCCAGACGGGTCTTGAGGCCTGGGGCGCGATTGCAGAGCGCACCCGTCAGCGTCGAGACCCCGATTCGATCGCTCCGGGTGTGCGTCTCGAAGACGATTCGGACGGCGCTTGAAAATTTGTTGCTCTGTGAACACCTGAGTGGATCCGTGGAGTTACAACAGTCCGCGTGTAACACGGTGCTGTGCGACACCTTCCGAAACACCTCCGGCCACGCTATCGCTATCTCGCGGTCGAGGTAGAGACCTGGCCGGATGCCGAACTCGGCACACGGGCGTTTCAGGAGGCAGTCTGGTCGGCCGCCCGTTCGTTTTTGGGCGACGCCGATAGTGCTGCCGTCGACCTGCAGGTCCTCGGGGCCGACTTCTGGACCGGCGGGGGCTCGGTAATCGTTCGTGTCCGTCGGGAGGAAGTCGAACGCGCTCGCGGCGCACTCGCGTGTGTTTCGAGGGTAAACGGACAATCGGTTCGGGTGGGGGTCCGCGGAGTGGGGGGAACGATTCGGGCTGTCGAAGAACAATATCGCGGAGGACCACCGGAACCCTCCGGGACCGAAGCGGTCGAGTACAGAGAGCAGAGCGGGCTCTCCGTCACCCGGGAAGACCGGGTGGACATCGACCTCGACGGAACGTTCGTGGGCACGACGCCCCAGGAGTTGTGAACAATGCAAGGACAACAGCAACAAGCGTACGATCGTGGAATCACCATCTTCTCGCCGGACGGACGGCTCTATCAGGTCGAATACGCCCGCGAGGCAGTCAAGCGTGGGACGGCTAGCATCGGGGTCCGTGCCGCTGACGGGGTCGCCCTCGTCGTCGACAAACCCGTTCGGTCGCCGCTGGTCGAGCAATCCTCGGTCGAGAAGCTCCACAAGGCGGACGACCACATCGGGATCGCGAGTGCAGGGCACGTCGCGGACGCCCGTCGACTCATCGATTTTGCCCGTCGCGACGCCCAGGTGAACCGGCTCAGGTACGAGGAGCCGATCGGCGTCGAGGCGCTGACGAAGGACGTGACCGATCACATCCAGCAGTTCACGCAAATCGGTGGGGCACGCCCGTTCGGTGTGGCCCTCCTCATCGGCGGCCTCGAAGACGGGGAGCCCCGACTTTTCGAGACGGACCCGAGTGGCACGCCCTACGAGTGGCAGGCGATCGCTATCGGGTCAGACCGGGGCGATCTCCGGTCCTTCCTCGAAGACGAGTACGACCCGGAAATTGAACTCTCGGACGCGGTCGGGCTGGGGCTCCGCGCGCTCGGCTCTGTTTCCGAGGACGGGATCGCCCCCGACGGTGTCGGGGCCGCGACCGTCGATGCCGAGTCGGGGCAGTATCTCGAACTCACCGACGACGAGATTCGGGAGTATCTCGAAGACGCCGACCTCCTCGCGGAATAAATTCGACTCGGGCACGCCTGCCGTTTCACCTTGGCATGGACGTGCTACATTTTTCACCCCGCCTGCCGTAGCCCAGTCCATGATATCACTTGACGATGCCGTCACGGCGCGTCTCGAATCCCATGGCGCCCGGTTTGAGGTCCTGGTGGACCCGGATGCGGCCCTTTCGATCAAACGTGGCGAGTTCGAGGGTGACATCGAGGACGTCATCGCAGCCCGGGACGTCTTCGATAACGCGTCGCGGGGCGATCGTCCCGCCGAGTCCGACGTCGAGAAGGTATTCGGAACGACAGATCCACTCGAGATCATTCCCGAAGTGATCGAGCGCGGGGAGATCCAGATCACGGCCGAACAGCGCCGCGAAATGCTCGAACGTAAATGGCGGGAGTTAATCGACCGAATTGCTCGAAACGCGGTCAATCCGCAGATGGACGATGCCCCTCATCCGCCTGACCGGATCGAAAGTGCCCTCGAAGAGGCGGGTTTCGATGTGGACCCGATGGAACCGGTCGAAGTCCAGGTCGAAGACGCCCTCGATGCCCTGCGGCCGGTCATCCCGATCCGCTTTGATGAGGTGACGATGGCCGTGCAGGTCCCGCCGGACTACGCCGGGAGTGCCCAGGCCCAGATCCGACAGTTCGGGGAACTCGAACGAGAAGAGTGGCAGGCCGATGGTTCGTGGATTGGCGTGCTAACGTTTCCGGCGGGACTCCAGAACGACTTTTACGAACTCGTTAACGAACACACGAGCGGCGAGGCCGAAGTCCAGATCGTCCGGGACAAGGACGAAATTTCGCGTCGCTGAAATCCTCCTACCAGGAACACCCTTTCGCGTCGCTGAATTTCTCCTACCAGGAACACCCTTTCGTGTCGCTGAATTTCTCCTACCAGGAACACCCTTTCGTGTCGCCCGCCGCGACAGTTATCCCTTTTTGAAGCCGACGAGGAAGCCGCCGGTGAACCCGACCCCGACGGAGAGCGTGGAGAGGATCGTGTTCACCCAGGACGGCGGGGTTTCCATCGCGGCCGATTCGGTCACGTCGACGATACCACCGGAAAGCCGGTTCCAGTCGACACTGAGAATCCCGCGGGACTCGAGGAACTTGAAGAGGGCGAGTTCGAGTCCAACGAGGACCGCGATCACCTTCGCGATTTTCTTGAAAGCAAAGCCGATGATTGCGCCGATGACGGCCCCGCTTCCAAATTCGAGGCCGAGTTGTGTCGGGTCCAATTCGAGCGCCATGCCCCTGATTCGGCGGCTCTCCTGTAAGTCTCTTGTGCCCGCCTTGCCCTTAAGTGAGAGCGCACCGTAATACAATCCAAGTGACGCGATCGAACGACCGGGCCATCATCGCAAAACGGGTGGACCGAGGCGAGGCGGATACCACCGAGATTAGACAACTCGCGACCGCGGCTGGATACGACGTGGTCGGGACGTGTACCCAGCGACGCAAACCGGACGCTGCGCTCCAGCTGGGCGAGGGGAAGGTCGAGGAACTCACCGAGCAAGTGGTAGAAACCCGGGCCAAAACCGTCGTCTTCGACAACAGACTCGGCCCCTATCAGGTCTACAACCTCGGCAACGAACTCCCCGAGGGTGTCGAAGTTATCGACAGGTTTCGACTCATTCTCGACATCTTCGGCCAGCGTGCACAGACGAAAAAGGCCCAACTGCAGGTTGAACTCGCGGAACTCCGCTATGAACTTCCACGGGCCGAGGCCAAGGTCAGCCTGGCAAAGCGGGAGGAACGCCCGGGGTTCATGGGGCTCGGCGAGTACGACGAGAGCCGCGAACAGGACATCAAAGCCCGGATCAGCAACATCCGGGACGAACTAGAACGGATCGAGGAAACAGAGCGAGACCGTCGGAAGCAGCGCCGGGAATCCGGCTTCGACCTCGTTGCCCTGGCCGGCTACACCAACGCCGGGAAGTCCACGCTGATGCAGGCGCTTGCAGAAGACCTCAAGGTTGGCGAGAACCTCGAAATGCACCCGGACCTCGATCCGACGGCCGAGCGCGAGGACCGCCTGTTCACGACCCTCGGGACGACCACGCGGCGACTCGATTTGGACCGGCGGGAGGCCTTGCTCACCGATACGGTCGGGTTCATTAGCGACCTGCCCCACTGGCTCGTCGAGTCATTCAAATCCACGCTGGAATCGGTGTACCGGGCCGATCTGGTCCTTCTGGTCGTGGACGTGAGCGAACCGGTCGAATCGATCAGAGAGAAACTCATGACGAGTCACGACACTCTCTACGAGCGCAACGAGGCCCCCATCGTGACGGTCCTCAACAAGATCGACCGGGTCGATCACGAGGAACTGGCCGAGAAGCGCGAAGCGCTTTCGGCGCTTGCCCCGGATCCAGTCGCGGTGAGTGCCACAGAAGAAACGAACATCGAACGGCTCAAAGCGCGGATCCAGCGAGAACTCCCGGAGCGACAGCGCGAGCGCCTCGTCCTTCCGATGACCGAACGGACGATGAGCGTGATCTCCTGGGTCTACGACAATGCCTTCGTCGAGGACGTGGAGTACCGCGACGAAGAGGTCATCCTCGACTTCGAGGCCAGACCCGCAGTCGTCGAGCAGACCCGGGCCAAGGCAAGCGATTTAGCCGCGGACGCCTGAGTGGCAGATTCAACTTGTGGCCTCCTTCGCAGACAGGCTGCAGATGCCTGAACGGGACAAAACGCCAACGCCGAACTATTCGAGCACTTGCTTCTCCTCCGAAATATCCGAGCACTCGTTTCTCTTCCAAACTATTCGAGCACTCGTTTCTCCTTCGAGACGACACGAACGTTCTCGATAGACGTGTCGGGATACTGGCCCTCGGCGTCTTTTTCGGCGGCTTTCACCATGTCCCAGATCACGTCCAGGCCAGTCGTGGTTCCCTGAAGAGCCTCCATCTCGCAGCCGGTTTTCCCAGTCGTTTCCACGGCCACTTCGAGAACGATCCAGTCGTCGGAGACCTCGAAATCGGTTTCGACGTTCGTGATCGGAATCTGATGGCACATCGGAATCGTCTCCCAGGTGTGCTTGACGGCCTGGATCGCGCCGACGCGGGCGGTGGCGAGCACGTTCCCTTTACCGACCTCGTTGGCGCGGATCGCCTCGATCGTCGAGGGCTGCAGATGGATCTCCCCGCGTGCGACTGCCCGGCGAGCGGTATCAGGTTTGTCACCGACGTCGACCATCTGTGCTTCGCCCTCCGCTGTCGTGTGTGTCAGGTCGTCTTCATCGCCGCTCATGGGCGCTCACCTCTCAGTGCCGCCGGAAGTGTTTCTAAGAGATCCGACGCGAGAAGGCCCCCATCCCGATCTGTTGCAGCCAGATCCCCCGCCGTCCCGTTGAGGTACGCCGCGACTGCTGCTGTGGGGACCGGGTCGAGGGTCGCGAACATCGCGCCCGTGACTCCGGCGAGGATATCACCCGTCCCGCCAACCGTCATTCCCGGATTCCCGGTCCGGCTGATTCGGGTCGTTGTCCCGTCCGTGATTACATCGTGGGGCTCTTTGAGGAGAATCGT
>CAZJZA010000074.1:0-8197 GCA_964550355.1 uncultured Halobacteriales archaeon | reverse complement strand
GGACGTGCCCCCGCCGGGGAGAATGAACGCCGTCTGTGGCTCCAGTTCCTCCTCCATGGTGTCGATCCAGTCCTCGAGGGTCTCGGCGTGGGACTGTTCGATTGTCGGGTCCCCACCCGCCTCGGGATTTGCGAGGTCGGCCTGAAGGATGTGCAGATGGTTCTGGATGGCTTCGAGGCGGTCGTCGATGTCGTCATAGCCAGTGAGGTGAACGACCCCGACGAGGGCGTTGAGTTCGTCGACGGTTCCGTAGGCTCGCACGCGAGGATCGGTTTTGGCCACCCTGGAACCGTCGAGGAGATCGGTCTCTCCCTTGTCGCCCCGACCGGTATAAACCGTCATGCGAGGGTGGTCTCGACGTAGTCGACGATCCGGTCGGAATTCGCCATGACGACCGAGTGCTCGTCGTCTTCGAGAACCGGGACCCCCCGCTGGTTGCTGAGTTCCTTGACGACGTCGCGGGTAGAGAATTCGGGTTCGACCCAGTGGACGTCGTACTCGATTTCGTGTTCGTCGAGAGTCTCCATTACCCGCTCGCAATCGGGACACCCGTCGAGGGCGTAAAGCGTGACAGTCATACCTGAGGAAGGGACCAGCCGAATAAATGTGTTCGGCACCCGGAGCCGGGCGGGGCGTTTCCCACCCCGGGGACGAACCAGTATTTTCAATGTGGAGGGTCCTCGATAAAGAGGTACGATGAAGATCGAACACTATTGCCCGGCCTGTGACACAGCGGAGTCCTTCTCGCTCATGGCGAGCGAACAGGTGCAACTGGGAAAGAAAACGAAGTGGTGGTGTGAGGAGTGCGGGTACGAGATGGTGCTTATCGGCGAAAGCGTCGATTCGGCGGCGGCACAGGCCTAAACTACTCGGGATCGAGTTCCCGTTTTTGGCAGTGTTCTTGAAGGACTCGCCACGTGCTGCCATCGGAATCGAAAAAAGACGACCGCCCGAACGGTGTCGACTTACTCGTTCTCTTCCAGCGCGTGCCAGGAAAGACGGGGATTACGAGCCGCGTCGGCCTGGTCAATCCGTCGCGCTGTCGTCCGATGGGGGGCACTCGATAACTCCTCAGCCTCGGCGTTGAAGGCGGCATTGAACGCCTCGGCGAGTTCATCGAGGGTCTGTTTGCTTTCGGCCTCGGTCGGTTCGGTCATAAGGGCCTGCGGGACGATCTCCGGCCATTTTGTCGTCGGCGGGTGCACGCCGAAGTCGAGCATCCGCTTTGCCATGTCCGAGGCGTCAAGTTCGCCGGCACTCGCCACGAACTCGTGGTGGAACGGATCGAATGGAATCTCCACGTCGATCTGCTCGGCCAGGTAGTTCGCGTTGAGCACCGCGTTCGCGCTCGTGGCCCGAAGCCCCGAATCGCCGAGTCGGGCGATGTAGGCCATTGCCTTGATCAGGACCAGCCAGTTGCCCTGGAAGCCGTGCACCTTGCCGATCGACTGTTCGGGTTCGACGAGTTCGAAGCCCTCCCCGTTCTTTTCGACCTGCGGGGTGGGCAGGAACTCGGTGAGTTCGTCGACGACACCGACCGGGCCGGCCCCTGGACCACCGCCACCATGCGGGGTGGCGAAGGTCTTGTGCACGTTGTAGTGCATGATGTCATAGCCCATGTCACCCGGTCGAGCCCGGCCGAGGAGCGCGTTGAGGTTCGCGCCGTCGTAATAGACCAGGCCGCCGGCTTCGTGGACGATCTCGGCGATCGCTTCGATGTCACGCTCGAAGAGCCCCAGGGTGTTGGGATTCGTGAGCATGAACAGGGCGGTATCCTCGCTGACGGCTGCCTGCAGGGCCTCGAGATCGACCCGGCCATCCTCGCCGCTCGGGATCTCGACGACATCGTATCCGGCCATCGCTGCACTGGCCGGGTTCGTTCCGTGGGCCGTGTCGGGAACGACGACTTCACTCCGATGGCCCTCGCCGTTGGCCTCGTGGTAGGCCGCCGCAATCCGGTTCCCAGTGAACTCGCCGGCCGCGCCAGCCGGTGGTTGCAGGGTCACGGCGTCCATACCGCCGATCTCGGCCAGGTACTCCTGGAGGTGGTAGAGCAGTTCCAGGTTTCCCTGGATCGTCTCACCCGAGCGGTCCGGGTGCACCAGGCCGTTCGGGTCCGCCGCCACGTCCTCGGTGAACGGCGGGTTGTACTTCATCGTACAGGAGCCGAGCGGATAGGGCCCGGTTTCGATGGCGTAATTCTGCTGGGAGAGCCGGACGTAGTGGCGTGACAGCTCCGGCTCGGCAGGGGCCGGGAGTTCGAGGGTATCCCTGGTCAAGTCCTCGGGAAGCGGGGTATCCTCGACCGTCTCTTCGGTGCCGAACTTCTCTGAGAGCAGGCGTTCGTAGACCGGGCTGTCGTCCTCGAAGAAGGTAGCCTGATCGTAGTGACGCATCAGGTGACCACCTCCTCGACGGCCGCGACGAGGTCCGGGATCGCCCGCTCATTCGTTTCGGTTACCGCAAACTGGAGTTCGTGCTCGCCGACGGCGTGGACGGCAAAGCCGGCGGACTCCAGATCCTCGACGATCGCCGGTGCTGGATCCTCCGTCCGGGCGACGAACTCCCGGAAGTGATGCCGGTCGTGGACCGGGGCCTCGATACCTGGAAGCTCGTCCAGTTTCGAGGCGAGTTGCCGGGGCAGTTCGACCATCGTTTTCGCCAGGTCGATGAGCCCATCCGGGCCCAAGTACGCGGCGTGAATGGCCGTTCGGAGGGCGACCCATGCCTGGTTCGTACAGATGTTACTCGTCGCTCGTTCCCGCCGGATGTGTTGTTCGCGGGTCTGCAGTGTGAGCGTATAGGCACGTTTCCCGTCCTGGTCTTCGCCGATACCCACGAGTCTGCCCGGCGTGTGCCGAAGGTACGATTCGCGGGTTGCAAAGATGCCAAGCCCCATTCCGTAGGCGTTCGGCAATCCGAGGACCGCATCACCGATGACGACGTCGGCCCCCACATCGCCCGGTGCTTCGAGGAGCGACATTGCGACCGGGTCACTTCCCACGGTGAACATGGCGTCGTTTTCGTGGGCGAGATCGCCGATCGCCTCGAGGTGTTCCTCGATCGTGCCCCGGGTGGTCGGCGATTCGGCATAGACCATCAGCGTCTCCTCGCCGACCGCCGCCTCGAGTGAGTCGAGATCCACAGTTCCGCCCTCGGTCCCGAGCCGTTCGATCTGGATGTCGTGGCCCGCAACGTAGTTTTCGAGGACGCTCACCCGGTCGTCTCTGACATACTCGGGAACCAGCACGACCGTCCCGTCCGTATCCCGAATCCGGGAGGCGAGTAACGCCGCCTCGCCGAGGCCACTTGCGGCGTCGTACATCGACGCGTTCGCGATCGGCAATCCGGTCAGTTCGACGAGGATCGACTGGTACTCGAAAAGTGCCTGAAGGAACCCCTGTGTGACCTCCGGCTGGTACTGCGTATAGGAGGTTAGAAACTCCGAACGCATGGAGAGCCGGTCGACGACGGAAGGGACGTAATGGTCGTAATACCCGCGGCCGAGGAACTCGGTGAGGTTCTCGTTGTCCCGCAGCATGTCCCCGACCATGCCTCTGACCTGGGGTTCGGTCCGTGCCTCGATGTCGAACGCCTCCCCGAATCTGACCTCCGATGGAATGTCGAACAGTTCCTCGACGTCCGATACCCCGACGGCCTCCAGCATCTCCGACGTGTCCGTCTCGGTGTTCGGCGCGTACGGGCTCTCAGACATCACAACTGGGATTCGTACTCGTCCGGTGTGAGGAGTGTTTCTACTTCGTCAGTGGAGTCGAGATCGAGTTCGACCAGCCAACCATCGCCGTACGGATCCTCGTTGAGGAGTTCGGGCTCCCCCTCGAGGGCCTCGTTCACGTCGGTGACCTCGCCACCGACTGGCGAGTAAATGTCCGAGACGGCTTTGATACTCTCGACGACGCCAAGTTCGTCGTCCGTCTCGAGGTGTTCGCCCACCCCAGGGAATTCGACGAAGACGATGTCGCCGAGTTCGTCCTGTGCGAAGTCGGAGATCCCGATCTTGCCGGTCTCGGGATCGACCCACTCGTGCGATTCGGTGTAGTACAGGTTGTCAGGTATGTCAAAGCTCATTGTTCGATGAACGGTGGTGTCGTAATCGTCGCTTGCTTGCCTTCGCCCCGTATCGATATAAATACTGTCTCGCCCGTTGCTGCGTGGTCGTCCGTGACATAGCCCAGCCCAATCGGTTCGTTCAGGGTCGGGCTCATCGTGCCGCTCGTCACGAGGCCGATTTCGGTGCCGTCCCCGTCGGTGATCTCGTATCCGTGGCGGGGAATTCCCCGTTCCTCGAGGACGAAGCCGACGAATTGCTGCTCGGGTCCCGTCTCGTTCTGAGCCGCAAGCGCATCTCTACCAACGAAGTCGGTATCGAGTGCGACGGTAAAGCCGACACCCGCTTCGTAGGGAGTGCGTGGCGTCTCCTCGGGATCGAAGTCCTGGCCGGAGAGCAACAACCCGTACTCGAGTCGGAGGGTGTCCCGCGCACCGAGGCCGCAGGGCTGACACCCCTCAAAGGCCTCCCAGACGGCTTCGACGCCGTCCATCGGGGACAGAATTTCGTACCCGTCTTCGCCCGTGTAGCCGGTCCGAGCGACCCAGCACGGCGTGTCATCGATGGTCATCGCTTCGGCACTGAACCGATCGATGTCTCGGGCATCCTCGCCGGCAGCGCCAGCGAGGAGATCCTCCGCATCTGGGCCCTGAACCGCGACGATGCCGTACTCGTCGGTCCGGTTCGCGATCTCGGCGTCGAGGCCCCACTTCTCTCGATGGGCTGTCCATCGTTCGTGCATCTGGGCGTCGTGACCGGCATTCGGGATAAACAGATACGCAGCACCCGCGCCGGGCGTGCCCTCGGGAAGCGACTCCGGAAGCCGATAGACGACCGTGTCGTCGAGAATAATTCCGTCCTCGTTCGTGATCGTCGAGTACTGGGCTTCGCCGGGTTCCAGGGCCGCCACGTCGTTGGTCGTCAGCCGGTTCATCAGTTCCGTCGAATCTGGCCCCGAGACGGTGAGTTCGCCCATGTGCGAGACGTCGAAAATCCCGGCAGCCGTCCGCACGGCAACGTGTTCTTCGTGAATCGAGTCGAACTCGACCGGCATTTCCCACCCGCCGAAATCGGTGAACGACGCACCTCGCTTCTCGTGAACCGCGTAAAGCGGTGGCGTCCGCAGGGCCATAGGTAAACCCATAGTCGCCGGCAATTAATGCCTTCCTATACCAGTGTCTGCGTGGACGGTTCCGGACGCCGGCGGGGAGATGCCTCGATTTCGCACAACGCCGATCAGCAATCCTTTATCCGGGTCCCTCGTGGCTCAGTCCATGGGATGGCTTTCCCGCCGATTCGGCTTCGGATCACGCGTCGGCCTCTTCGTTGACGGGCCGAACGTCCTGCGCGAGGAGTTCGACGTGGACCTTCAGGATCTCAGAGCGGCCGCCGAGGAGCAGGGAACACTCGCGGTCACACGATTGTTTCTGGACGAGAAGGCGCCAAGTGGCCTTATCCAGGCCGCCGAGGCCCACGGGTTCGACGTCCGGGTCACGAGCGGGGACGTCGACGTGAAACTCGCCGTCGAGGCCACGGCCGCCGTCCACGAGGCCGATCTCGACGTCCTCGCTATCGCCTCGCGGGACATCGATTTCAAGCCGGTCGTCGAGTTGGCCAACCGGACCGGGATCGCCACCGTGGCTATCGCCCCCGGGGAACACGGTCGCTCGGACGCGCTCGTCCGGGCCGCGGGCGAGGCGGTCGTCCTCGATTGAAGCATACGGACGACTCATACCACCGGTTCCGGGTGGAGATATCTGCATTCTCCGGGTCGGTACACCTGCACTCAGTTCCAGGACGGGGCACCTACACACAATTTCCAGGACGGGACAGCTACATACGAGCCCAGGAAGGCGCAGCTACGCACCATTTCCAGGACGGGAAATCAGTTTGGACACAACAGGGAGTTTTTCCGCCTACCCGGCGGAAGATCACACATGCGCGATCTGGGAACGCCCGTGCTGGACAACCACCTGCACCTCGACCGGGACGGTCAGGGAATTGAGGCGGTGCGGGATTTCGCCCGGAGCGGCGGAACCCACCTTCTCGTCGTCAATAAACCCTCCTGGCACCTCGGTATCACGGTGGAAACCGGAGCAGATTTTGAGGCGGTCTTCGAGGCGACCCGATCGCTCGTCGCCGACGCCACAGACGTTCTCCCGGGTCAGGCCTGGCCCGTTCTCGGTGTCCACCCAGCACTCATCTCGCGACTCGTCGACGACTGGGAGATGAGCGTCGAAGCGGCCCGCGATCTCATGATGGCCGGGCTCGACGTGGCCGGCGAGTATGCGTCGGACGGGAAAGCCGTGGCGATCAAATCCGGTCGGCCGCATTACGACGTCGACTCGGCGGTCTGGGACGCCTCGAACGCGGTACTGCATCACGCACTCGAAGTAGCCGCCGAGACGGGAGTGGCGGTCCAGCTTCACACCGAGGAGACAGAAGATCTGACGGCGGTCGCAGCGTGGGCCGAAACCGCCGGACTACCACCAGAACAGGTAATCAAACACTACAGCACTGGCCGTCTCGAGGGCGTGACTCCGAGTGTAATGAGCCGGAAAGCGTTCCTCGAAACCGCCATCGAGCGGGACGAGCCGTTCCTCATGGAGACGGACTTCATCGACGATCCGGACCGGCCGGGGGCCGTTATGGGACCGAAAACGGTCCCTCGGCGGGTGGACTGGCTCCTCGAAAACGGTCACGAGAAAGCCGTCGAGACGGCCCATGTGGAAACTCCAGACTCGATTTACGGGATTGACACCCAGGCCACCCTCGACCGGAAGTAACCCGCATTTCTGCAGGCGGAGGCCCGCCCAAATTCGCCCGGTAGAGCTACGCGGTCACCCGCGGGCCGACCGGGTACAAGAGGAACGGCCGGGCCGAATCCAGTTCCAATGCGGTCGCCACTGCCTCGTCTTTGAACCCCCCAACAGAGACCGTCGCCAGATCCAGGGCTTCAGTCTGAAGATGAATGTTCTGTCCGGAATGACCGGCTTCAACGGGCACGTACAGGTCGCCGGCACGGTCACCATATTCGCGAGCCGTTCGCTCTTCGATCCCCGTAATCGCCAGAATGAGCGGCGCTTCACCCACCCATTCTTGATTGTACGCCGCCCGTTGGAGCTCGGGGTGGATCTCGTCTGTCGATTCGAGGACGAGGGTATGGGCGGACGGGCGATACCGATAGATCCCCGCTTCGAGTTTCGGGACCCCATCCGCGGCGACGACGACTCGCACGACGAGCGGATACGTGGCCCCGGCGCTCGGAGCCGTCCGAAGACCATCCGGGTGGGTCTGTCCCTGGGCGGCCCAGAGGAGTTGAGCCACCGCAGAAAGAGAGACCGAACCGGGGCCGAACTCCCGGCGCGAGCGGCGCTCGGCGAGCGTGGTTTCAAGCGGCGTGGATCCAATCCGGTCCGGAGCGGGAAGGGACACCTCCGTGCCTGGAGTCGGTGCTGTGTCGGTCATACCGATACTAACGGCCGGCCAGAGTAAATGAACGGCGAATCAGCGCGGGCACGTCCCGAAGGAAAGGCCTTAGTCCGGGGCACCCACCAGTCCGGGTATGAGCGACCCCGAAGCTGAGTTTTATTCAGAAGAACGCTGGGAGAACTGGCTGGATCGGCTCCGCGAGGAAGACATCGACCCGGAGGACGAGGATTCGGCCCGACTCCTCCTCAATCTCCAGGACGACGTGGCGATCGCCGTGGCGAAAATCCTCATGGCGTTGAGTGACGGGATCATCGATGCGGAGCAAGCGATGGACGAACTCGTCGACATTCGGGAGGTTGTCCTCGCGGACCCACAAATCGAGAACGAGGACACCCTCATGCTGGTCGACGGGGTGCAGACGAGTCTGGTCTGTGTCTTCTACAGCGCGGAGCGATACGTCGCCGAAGGGCCAATCGAGGAGGGATCCATCGAGGAACACATCCGCCACGCCGCAGAGGCCGAAGACGAGAACGACCTCGATACGGCCCTGGGACACGCCTCGGCAGCGGGAACGTTGCTAATCGACGGCGCGGACCTGGACATTTCGGTGACGGAGGAGATCGAGTACGGGCTCGTCACCGAGTGGGTCAACGGGCTCGAGTCGCTCCGGGAGGCCCTGGCCGACCCCGAAGTGAT
>CAZJZA010000073.1:0-8209 GCA_964550355.1 uncultured Halobacteriales archaeon | reverse complement strand
CCGGGAATGGCACGATCCGTCTTGGTTTCGGCCGGGAATGGCACGATCCGTCTTGTTCTCGACTGGAAGTTACACGATCCGTCTCGGTCTCGACCGGGAATGGTACGTGTGGGCATGCATCGACGCGTTAGCCCGAAACACTACCCTTTTGAACCTCCTCTGGAAACTACAGATCAACAATGGGCCGACGCAAGAAAATCGTCGAGCAATGTGAGCGGCTCATGGACCATCCGGGCCAGATCCGGAACATCGCCATCGCCGCTCACATCGACCACGGGAAAACGACGCTTACCGACAACCTCCTCGCCGGAGCCGGGATGATCTCCGAGGACCTCGCCGGCGAACAACTGGCGATGGACACCGAGGAGGACGAGCAGGAACGTGGCATTACGATCGACGCCGCGAACGTCTCGATGACCCACGAGTACCAGGACACCGACTACCTCGTCAACCTCATCGACACGCCGGGCCATGTCGACTTCGGGGGCGACGTCACGCGCGCCATGCGGGCCGTCGACGGGGCTCTCGTCGTCGTTGACGCGGTCGAGGGGACGATGCCCCAGACCGAGACGGTCGTCCGTCAGGCGCTTCGTGAAAACGTCAAACCGGCGCTTTTCATCAACAAGGTCGACCGCCTGATCAACGAACTCCAGGAAGGTCCCGAGGAGATGCAAGAGCGCCTCCAGGACGTCATTCGGGACGTCAACGAACTCATCCGGGGGATGGCCGAGGAGCGCTACGAGGAGGACAACTGGAAAGTCAGCGTCCAGGACGGCACAGTGGCCTTCGGCTCTGCCCTTTACAACTGGGCGATCAGCGCGCCATCGATGGCCGAGACTGGCATCGACTTCGGGGACGTCATCGAGATGGAGCGAGACGACAAGCGAGCGGAACTCCACGAACAGTCCCCGCTTTCTGACGTCGTCCTCGACATGGTCGCCGAGCACTTCCCGAATCCCGTCGATGCCCAACCCGACCGGATTCCGACCATCTGGCGAGGCGACGACACCACGCAGTTGGCCGAGGATATGCGGAAGGTCAACAAGGACGGCGAGGTCGTCTTCATGGCCACCGACATCTCGATGGACCCACACGCGGGCGAGATCGCCACGGGTCGGGTCTTCTCGGGCACGCTCAAGGAAGGTCAGGAACTGTACGTCTCCGGGACGGCCGGGAAAAACCGGCTCCAGTCAGTCGGCGTGTTCATGGGAGGCGAGCGGGAGGAAGTCGAAGAGGTCCCGGCCGGAAACGTCGCCTCGGTCACGGGGCTGAAAGACGCCATCGCCGGATCGACCGTCTCCTCGGTCGAGATGACTCCCTTCGAGTCCATCGAGCACATTTCAGAGCCGGTCATCACGAAGTCCATCGAGGCCCAGAAGATGGACGACCTTCCCAAGCTAATCAAAGTTCTCCAGCAGGTCTCAAAGGAGGACCCGACCATCGGCGTGGAGATTAACGAGGACACCGGCGAGCACCTCATCTCCGGGCAGGGAGAACTCCATTTGGAGGTCATTACCCAGCGTATCGAGCGTAACCAGGGAATTCCGGTTCGCACCGGTGAGCCTATCGTCGTCTACCGCGAGGCCCCGACCCGGGAATCGGAGGAAGTTCAGGGCATTTCGCCGAACCGCCACAACCGCTTTTACGTCACGGCAGAACCCCTGGCCGAGGAAATCGTCGATACGATCAAACTCGGCGAGGCATCGATGGACATGCCCGAACAGGAGCGCCGCGAGGCCCTCCAGGAGGCGGGCATGGACAAGGACTCCTCCCAGGACATCGAGGACATCATCGGCACCAACGTCTTCTTGGACGACACGAAGGGGATCCAGCACCTGAACGAGACGATGGAACTCATCATCGAGGGCCTCGAGGAGGCACTGGAAGACGGGCCGCTCGCTGCCGAACCGGTCGAGGGGGCCCTGATTCGCCTCCACGACGCCCGGCTCCACGAGGACGCCATCCACCGCGGTCCCGCCCAGGTCATCCCGGCCATGCGCGAGGCCGTCCACCGGTCCCTGATCGACGCCCGGATCCGCTTGCTCGAGCCGATCCAGGACGTCCGAATCGACGTTCCCTCCGAGCACATGGGGGCCGCCTCCGGCGAGATTCAGGGCCGGCGAGGTCGCGTCGACGACATGTACCAGGAAGGCGATCTGATGGTCGTCGAGGGAATCGCACCGGTCGAGGAGATGATCGGCTTCTCCTCGGACATCCGCTCGGCCACTGAGGGCCGGGCCTCCTGGAACACCGAGAACGCAGGATTCCGGGTGCTCGTCGACAATCTCCAGCCCGAGAAGATCACCGAGATCCGCGAGCGAAAGGGCATGAAGACCGAGCTGCCCGAGAGTATCAACTACTTCTAACGGTCCCGGCTTCGGGGGTTCCGTCTGGGTCCGGCAGGCCTTTACCCGACGCGGAGCAACATTCGTGCGAACGAACCTATGCAGGGTCAACAGCAACAGGCCTACGATCGGGGGATTACCATTTTCTCCCCGGACGGACGGCTCTATCAGGTCGAGTACGCACGGGAAGCAGTCAAGCGAGGGACGCCTTCAGTTGGGGTCAGGACCGCAGAGGGCGTCGTCCTCGCGGTCGATAAACGCTCACGCTCGCCGCTCATGGAGGCCGACTCCATCGAGAAACTCCACAAGGTCGCAGATCACGTCGGCATCGCGAGTGCCGGTCACGTAGCCGACGCCCGCCGACTCATCGACTTCGCCCGCCGTCGTGCCCAAGTGGAGGAACTCCGCTACGAGGAGCCAGTTGGCGTCGAAGTCCTCACGAAGGCGGTCACCGACAACATCCAGCAGTACACCCAGATGGGCGGCGTCCGACCGTTCGGCGCTGCCCTCCTGATTGGTGGCGTCTCGAACGGCACGCCCCGTCTTTTCGAAACGGATCCGAGTGGCACGCCGAACGAGTGGAAAGCCGTCGCGATCGGCGCGGACCGGGCGGAGATCCAGGACTATCTCGAAGAACACTGGGAGCCGAGTCTTACCCAAGAGGAGGGTATCGACCTGGCACTGGGTGCACTCTCGCACATCCGGGATGAGGAACTCGAGGCGGGCGAACTGGCGATGGGTGCTGTCGAAACGGAGACCGCGGCCTACCGTCGGCTGGCCGACGAAGAGATAACGACCCACCTCGAGGATCTCGACTGGGAGGACGAGGAATGACCATGCAGGACCCGTACAAACCGGAACTGGGATCCGTCCCCGAGGATGCGGCCGGTGCCGACGAGGTCCAATCGACCGAGACCGGTACCACCTCGATCGGCGTGACGACCGCGGATTCTGTCGTGATCGCCACCGACCGCCGGGCGAGTCTTGGCGGCCGGGTCGTCTCGAATAAGAACGTCACCAAAGTCGAGCAAGTGCATGACCGGGCCGCACTAACGATGGTCGGCTCTGTCGGCGGGGCGCAGTCATTCATCCGCACGATCCGCGCGGAAGCCAACCTCTATGAGGCGCGACGGGACAAACCGATGAATATCAACGCCCTCGCAACCCTCGCCTCGAACTTTCTTCGGGGCGGTCCCTTCTTCATGATCAACCCGGTTCTCGGTGGCGTCGACGAAACCGGGCCACACGTCTACAGCATTGATCCGATGGGCGGGCTCAGCGAGGACGACTACGTCGTTACCGGCAGCGGCATGCAGTTCGCCCTGGGTGTTCTCGAACAGGAGTACGAGGAGGATCTGACCCACGAGGAAGGAATCGAGATCGCCACGCGAGCGGTAAAGAGCGCGTCCGAACGGGACACGGCCAGTGGAAACGGCGTGACAATCGCCGAGGTGACTGAGGAGGGTGTCGATATCCACAGTCACGAAGATATCGAGGAAGTGCTGTAAGCGGACGGTCGGGTGGTAGGTTGGTTTTCAGGTGATTATTTCACCAGCCGATTTCCCGTCCAGGAGCACCGATAAGAGTTTTCGCTCGGCGGCCCGGAGATGCTGGAGGAATGTCGACTGTGTGATGGCCATCGTCTCGGCGATCTCCTCGCCGGAGTTCCGGCGGGGCCACTCGAAAAAGCCGGCGATGAAGGCCGTATGAAGCGCTTCTCGTTGCCGATCGGTGAGCGATTCTTCGATAGCCGTGCGGACCTCCTCCGTCGTCGGAGCCGGTCGTTCGGTTTCGCGCCTGGCGAGGAGGGAAATCGACTCGTGATGGGTTTGGAGTCCCTCAATCGCGGTGCGAACATCGGCGTTTGGCGAGAGATGGACCGTGACCTGAGCTCGGCCGTCGCTCGCTTTGATCGTTCTGAGGTCGCCGCCGTATTCGCCGAGTGGGCGGGCGATTGTCGAGTCAAGCACCTCGAATCGGCAGTGAAGCTCGGTTTTCTCGTCGGTGACGATGTCGATATCGCCGAGTTCGGGAGCCGTTGAGACGAACCGTTTGACCGCCTGCGGTTCCATTCCCCGGAGGGCGAAGTACTGCACGAGGGTGTCTCCCGGACCAGGGGTCATCCAGGTGAGTTCCATTTCGCCGCCCAGCTCGTCGGTCAGGGCGGCTGGGTAGTACGTCGGTTCGACCACCTCGAACTCGATTTCCGTGACGCTGTCGGTCAAAAGCGCTTCTTTGCTCTCGACGGCGTTGATCGCATAGCCAATCGTCTCCCCCAACTCCACGAATACGGCACTTTCGATGTCTTCGAAGGCATCGCGGTGTTCGGTTCCGATACAGAGGACGCCATACTGGTGTTCGTTGTACGTAAGCGGGATGGCTGCGGTCGCCCGATAGCCCTGCTCGATCCACGGCTGACACCAGGTCGAGTCGGAATTATCACACGCGGTGATCTGCACGGCCCCCGTCCGTGCGGCCTTGCTAATAGGATTTTCACCCACATCTTTGTTGATTGCCCCGATCAGCGTCTCCATGTCTGTCTTTTCGATGCCAGCCTGGGAATGTGAACGAACGACGTCGGCAGCGACGTTTCGATCCGAGAGGCAGGCGAAAGTGTACTGATCCGAGTCGGCGAACTGCTCGACGACGGCTCGCTCGATCGCTTCCCGGGTGTCGGCCTCGACGAGTTCGCGGTTGACATCCCGGATGACTTCGTTGGTCCGGTTGAGCACTTCGAGACGGTTCTTCTGTTCGGTGATCTGCTCCTTGCGCTCCCGGCGCTCGGTCACGTCGGTGTCGACGGCGACGTATTTCTCGACGGTACCGTCCTCCGCGACGATCGGGGCAATGGTCATATCCACCCAGCAGCGGGTCCCGTCCTTCCGCTCGTTGACGATCTGCCCCTCCCAGATTGAACCCGATTCGATCGTCTCCCACATGTCGGCGTAAAATTCAGGGTCGTGGTAGCTCGACTTCCACATCGAGGGGTCCCGTCCGAGCACCTCGCCCCTGGTGTAGCCAGTCACGGACTCGACAGCCCGGTTCGCGTAGGTGATCGTTCCATCCGGTTCCGTGATGAAGATCGCGTGACCCGCGTGTTCGATGGCTTTCTCGAAGGTTCGCAATCGCTCGTTCGTCGACTGGATGGTTGCTTTGATGGTAGTCTCCTGCTCGACGTACTCGGAGAGATAATACACGGTGAGCACCGCGAGGACGCTGACGAGGAGGCCAGGGAGTTCGTCGATTCCCGGGGTCCCAGCCTGGTAACTGAGCACCTGGCGGGTCGCCATGAGGCCGAGCATGAGGGTGAGAAAGCCGAATCGGGCGTCTTTGACCCGATAGAGCAACCAGATCGAGTAGCCAAGCCCGACGATCCGGAGCCCGATCGAGGCCAGGATGATGAATCCGTCCATTGCGATCACGCGTATTTTGTGACTATACACCGCGGTTCAAAAGGATTGTCGGGGCTGACCCAATACATATTGGCACGAAATTTTTATTAGGCTAACCTGCCCTCTGGATGCCCTAGGTGTATTGGTATAGGTCTGAGGGGGATAGCCCCCCACCGTACCTGTATGGAACGAGCACCAGCACCGGTTAGAACCGAAAATCAGCACGGTTATCCGCCGGGTGCGTATCGATGAGCATCGAATCGTCGCCTGGCGTTCCCAAACTTAATCGCGAACGCGTCGACGAACTCGTCGAGGCGGAGCGGCCGGACCCCGGGCGTACACTTGCTGACGTCGAGTATTCGACGGAACTCGGGATGGCAATGGCCGAAGACGCCCAGCGCGTCTCTGCAGGTGAGTTATCGAGTGAAGGGTTCTGGGCGAAGTACGACGACGTTGCCCGGACGGAATTCGGCACCGACTACGAGGAGACACCGAACCCCGCCGTCGACAAACGGGATGGTTCACAGACCATCGACTCGGCGGCGGCCGACCAACTGGCCTGTTCGGTCGATTCAATGGCAGAGGTCGCCGAGTTCGAGTCGCCGGAGGGGCTGAAAGACGCAACGTGGGGCATGGTGATTGACCTCCAGAAGTGTGTCGGGTGTGATTCCTGTACGGTCGCGTGTAAGGCCGAAAACCGCACGCCACCAGGGGTTTCCTACAACGTCGTCATGCAGGAGGAACACGGGGAGTACCCCAATACGACCCGGACCAACATTCCCCGTCCCTGCATGCAGTGTGAGAACCCCTCCTGCGTGCAGGTCTGTCCGGTCAGCGCGACGTACAAGATGGAAAACGGGATCGTCAACATCGACTACGACCGCTGTATCGGCTGCCGATACTGCATGATTGCGTGCCCGTATGGGGCGCGCTATCTCGACTTCGGCGAAGGGTACGAACAGGAGGTCATCGGTACTGGCGAGATAACGAGCCCCGAATACGGCGTCGACCGAGGGAGCCGTGAGGACGGCAAGTCTCCCCAGTCTAACGTCCGGAAGTGTAGTTTCTGTTATCACCGGTTGGGCCGGGGCGAAGAACCGGCTTGCGTCGAGACCTGTATCGGTGACGCCCGGTATTTCGGCGACCTGGACGATCCGGAAAGCGAGGTATCGGAGATGGCTGAGTCCACCCGCGCAATGCAGTTGAAAGAACACACGGCCAACGACCCGAACGTCTACTACCTCAAATAACCATGGCAACGTCAAACTCACTGCCCAATTTCAATCCGGGCTTCGAGGATAACCGCGTCCGCGTCGTCTGGTACGGTATCCTGGCAGTTACGCTTCTCGTGGGCGCGTACGCGACTTACCAACGCATCGTCGGTGGTCTGGGAACGACCAACCTTACCTCGATCACTCCATGGGGGGCCTGGGTGGCCCTCTACATCTATTTCATCGGCCTTTCTGCTGGTGCCTTCCTCGTCAGTACCCTCGCAAACGTCTTCGAAATGGAGGGCATGGAGAAAATAGACCGCGACGCGCTGTTCGCTGCGATCATTGCGATGGTCGTCGCGATGCTGTTCGTCTGGATCGACCTCGGGCGGATGGAGCGGATGTATTTCCCATTCGTCTGGCGCCAGGTCACCTCGGCGCTGGCCTGGGAAGTCCACGCCTACGTCGCCTATATCGGTGTGTTGACGGCTGAGTTGTATTTCTCGATGCGTGCCGACCTCGTCCGCGTTTCCAAACGCGGATCGGGGCTTCGAGCGCGGATCGCCGGACTGCTCACCCTTGGTCGAACTGGCCTGAGCGATCGAACGATCCAGACTGACAAAAAGTGGCTCAAGCGCATCGGCATTCTCGGGATTCCACTCGCCATCTTTTTCGTCCACGGCGGCACGGGGATCCTCTTCGCCGGCGTGAAAGCTCGTGCGTACTGGAACAGTGGACTTTTCCCCGTGATCTTCGTTGTCTCGGCGCTGCTCTCCGGGACGGCGCTCGTCATGGCCGTCTACGTCCTGCGACGGAAGTTATTCGAAGGGAAACCTGTCGATCTGAATCTCCTCGATCGGCTTGGACAGTTGTTACTAGCCTTCGTGCTGGTTGACGTCGCCTTCACGGCGATCGAGGCGCTCATCGGGATTATGTCGCTGGAGGGTGCCCATCTGAGCGCTTGGATGACGATTGCGCTCGGAAAGATGGCGTGGTCGTTCTGGCTCGTGATGGTCGGTCTCGGCTGGGTGTTGCCGGCCCTGTTGACCAGTCGCCGGTCCTGGCGCCGTCGGCCGATGCTCATGGTGATCGCAGGTCTCTCAGTCGTCATCGGCATCGTCGGTGTCCGGTTCAACATCGTCGTTCCACCGCTGGTGAATCCGGTGATGGAAGGACTACCGGCCGGAGATTATTTCCCCACGTTCACGGAATGGGCCACCAGCTTCGGTATCGTCGCCGTCGGGCTTCTCATCTACACCCT
>CAZJZA010000072.1:0-8237 GCA_964550355.1 uncultured Halobacteriales archaeon | reverse complement strand
GATTTCGCCCGCAGAGAGGGGGGGAAAGACCGCTTCCCCGTTCAGGTAGACTGCGTGTCCACCAATGGGCTGATAGACCGGGACACCCGCCGCCGAGAGACGGTCGCCGAGTTCCTGGGTTTGTCCCACCCGTTGGGCGACGTACTCGTCCTCGACGGCTTCCCTGAGTCCGACGGCGAGGGCCTCGATGTCCCGACCGGCCATCCCGCCGTAGGTCGAAAAGCCCTCATAGAGGATCGCTCGCTGTTTGGTTCGCTCGAATAGATCGGTGTCCCGAACGGCGACGAAGCCCCCGATATTCGAGATCCCGTCTTTTTTCGCGCTCATGATTACGCTATCGGCATAGGAGAGCTGTTCGCGGGCGATTTCGGCAACGGTGGCGTCTTCGTATCCCGGTTCGCGCTGCTGGATGAAGTAGGCATTTTCGGCGAATCGGCACGCATCGACGACGAGTGGCAGGCGTAGTTCGTCGGCGAGTTCGCTCGCTTCTCGCGTGTTCTCGATGCTCACCGGTTGGCCCGCAGCGGAGTTGTTCGTGATGGTGAGAATGATGGCCGGAATCGCGTCGGCCCCGTGTTCGTCGGCGATGGCACGGACACAATCGAGATCGAGGTTACCCTTGAAATCCCCGGGGGCCCCGGGGTCCATCGCTCCATCGACCGGACAATCGATCGGTTCGGCACCCGCGTTGGCGACGTGGGCCCGGGTGGTGTCGAAATGAGTGTTGTTCGGGACGATGTCGCCCGCCTCGAAGAGGGATCCATAGAGGACGTTCTCGGCTCCGCGGCCCTGATGGGCGGGCACGACGTGCTCGAATCCCATGACCGACTCGATCGCGTCTTCGAGGGCTTCGAAACTCGTGCTCCCCGCGTAGGCCTCATCGCCCCGGAAAAGGGCCGCCCACTGCTCGTCGCTCATCGTTCCGGTGCCGCTGTCGGTCAGCAGGTCGATGTAGACGTCCCGCGAGTCGAGATTGAAAACGTTGTAGCCGGCTTCGGCGATGTGTTCGGCCCGCTCCTCCCGGGGTGGGAGTCGCGTGGTCGTCACCATCTTCGAAAGATACGAGCGCATGGAAAAATTGGGGTGAGGGTGCCCCATACGTCTTCCTGGAAGAACGTGTGCGACAGTGTGCGACCCGTGGCGAGGAGCAACAAAACTGTCCACGACCGATCGGTTCTGGCAACCGGCTCCACTGGGGTTATAATCGTCGACGGACAAACGGGGGTATGGCCCGTCCCAAGCCGGATTGGATCCGCAACGAACTCTCCGGCGTCGAACGTCGTCATCACGCCGTTTACGAGACGGTCGACGACCAATCGCTTCATACCGTCTGTGAGGAGGCGTCCTGCCCGAACCGGGAAGAATGCTGGGCCCAGGAACGAACGGCCTCGTTCATGATTCTCGGGGATACCTGTACGCGGAACTGCGATTTCTGTGACGTCCCGAGTGGCAAACCGGCCGCGAACACGCCGGACCCCTCCGAGCCGGCTCGGCTCGCCACGGCCGTCGATGACCTCGATTTGGACTACGTGGTTATCACTTCGGTCGACCGCGACGACCTTCCGGACGGCGGGGCCGCCCATTTTGCCGACTGTATCGAAGCGGTCGCCGATCGAAACCCGGAGACGACGATCGAAGTCCTCATCCCCGATTTTGCGGGGTCGACCCCATCGCTCCGAAAGATCGTCCGGGCGGACCCGGACGTGATCGGTCACAACCTGGAGACGGTTCGCCGACTGCAGGCCGCGGTTCGGGATCCCCGGGCGGCTTATTACCAGTCGCTTTCGGTCCTCGAAGGGGTGAAGAAACTCGATTCGTCCATCTTTACGAAAAGTTCGCTCATGGTCGGGTTCGGCGAGGAAGAAACCGAAGTTCGCGAGGCGATGGAGGACCTCCGGGGCGCCGCCGTTGACTTTCTCACCCTCGGCCAGTACCTCCGGCCATCGCGGGCCCATCCCGAAGTCGTCGAGTACGTCCCGCCCGAGCAGTTCGAGACGTACCGCAAAGTCGGCGAGGACCTGGGCTTTCAGTACGTCGCCTCCGGCCCAACCGTCAGGTCGTCCTATCGGGCCGGCGAGTTTTTCGTCGACAGCGCGATCGAGGACGGCGTTGGGCCCGACGAACTCGGAGCCACCTAAGGGCTAACGCAGTTTCGGCCTGACCTGGAATTGGCGGATTATCGGCGGCCCCGTACTGGGGCCTCGGCGTGGAATTAGCCGATCATCCGCTCGATTCGGTATCAGGGACTCGACGTGGGATTAGTCGTCTTTTTGATCGAACCCTTCGCGGTTGAAATTCCACTCGTCGGTGGCATATCGCCGTTCGGCGAGTTCCGCCGCGCGTTCGAGTTCGACTTCGCGATAGGCACTTTCCCGATACTCGCGCCCGCGGGAGAACGCCTCGATCATGGCCGCCCGCAGGTCTGCCATCGAACTGTCACTCATCGAGCGGACGGTCGCGACCCGGTCGCGGGCCCGATCGAGGTGTTTGTCAGAAATCTTCTCGGCGTCGACGGAGAGGGCGGTGAACATCCGCTCGGGATCGAGGTCATAGAGCAGCGTTCCGTGCTGGAGCAAGACGCCGTCCCGCCGGGTCTGGGCGTTGCCGGAGATCTTCCGACCGGCGACCTCCACGTCGTTGATCGGGGCGAAGTCGGCGTCGATGCCGACGCGTGAGAACCCGTCGATTACCCGATCGATGATCGTCCGGTAGCTCTCCTCGATGGCCGAGGGATAGACCGATTCGGGGGCGATGACGGAGTAGGTCAATTCCCCGTCGGGATCGTGATAGACGGCCCCGCCCCCGGTCCGCCGTCTGACGTAGTCGATGCCGTTTTCCTCACAGGTGTCCACGTCGACCTCGGCCCGGAGTTTCTGGAAATACCCGATGCTGACCGCGGCTGGCTCCCAGCGATAGAGCCGGATGACCGGATCTGCGCCATTGGCGACCTGTTCCTGGATCGCCTCGTCGAGGGCCATGTTCGTGTAAGCGTCGAACTGGCCCTCGGGGACCAGTCGCCACTCGATGTCAGAGTCTATCATGGGTTCTTAGAACGCGTCATGGATGATCTCAAGGGCCGCTTCACGATTCTCCCACGGAATGAAGATGGCGACCGACGTCGCTGAGGTAATCACGTCGATGAGATTGATATGTGCCTCCGCGAGCGGCTCGACGATTCCGGAGACGACACCCGGTTGATTCGGAAACTCGGTCCCGAGGACCCGGATAACCGCGATGTCGTCCGTGACAGTGACACTCGAGAGGGTATTGTTCTCGATGATCTTATCGTGAAGAACGGTTTCCGCGGTTTTGGCCACGTCTCCGTCGACGTAGACGGTGATCGAGTCCATTCCCGAGGCGACCGCGTCGACGTTGATTCCCGCGTCGTAGAGTGCCCCCGAGAGCGTATGGAGGATCCCGGGTGTGGTTCGGATCGCCCGCCCGGCCACGGTGAGACAGGAGAGGGGGTCCTCGCGCATGTCGACCATGTGCTCGAACTGGCCCTCGATCGTCGTTCCGCCTGAAAGGATGTCTCGGTGTTGGTAGTGAATGACCCGGACTGTGAGATCCTCGTCCTTGTAGCTCAGGGCGCTCGGCGCGACGACCTCCGCCCCGCGAAAGGAGAGGTTTCGCAATTCGTCGACGGTGATCTCTCCAACGTTTTGGGCGCCTTCGACCACGTTCGGGTCCCCGGTCATCACGCCCTCGACGTCGGTCACGATGACGACCTGATCGGCGTCCATGTACTGCCCGAGCATGACCGCGGACGTGTCGCTGCCACCCCGCCCAAGTGTCGTCATGTTTCCGTCGGGATCCTCGGCGAGAAACCCCGTCAGTATCGGGACGGTATCCCCGAGTTTCTCGGCGAGTTTTTTCGCTCGGTGACGTGTTTCCTCCGGGAGGACTTCACCCACCTCGTTCGTGACGATCGGCCAGTCGGGATGGCCGGGTTCGACGAACGTCGAGTCGATATCCCGTGCCGTCAGCGCGGCTTTGAGGAGGCGAACGCTCGTTCGTTCGCCCATCGAAACGATCTCGGCCTCGTCCCGGTCGGTGGCGTCAAAGGCGATCGCCTCGAGCAATTCATCGGTCGTGTTGCCCATGGCACTCGCCACGACCGCGATCTCGTGACCCGCATCGGCCACCCTTGCGATCGAATCAGCCGCCCGATCGATCCGTTCGCCGCTTCCCAGACTGGTCCCACCGAATTTGGTGACTACCCGCATACGACACGCCTCCGTGCCGTGGTAGAGAGGTGCATAGCCCTGAATAGCGCATCGGCGATGATAACTGTGTCTTTCGACCGCGACGGCTGTGTATTTTGAGCGCGACGGTGTCGGGCACTCCACACCGGTTCGTCGGGGAAACTCGGTTTCGATCAGGTGAACTTTCTAACCGTCACGTCGAGCGTATCGAGGTCCAAAATCGGGACCGTTCCGGTGTCCGGGTCGATGTTGACGCTGCGCTGGAAGGCAGTTTGGCCCTGGAAACAACCCGAATTGATCAGCCGAACGTTGTGGTAGGCGTCGACCCCGAGTTTGTGCACGTGGCCCGAGTGAACGACGTCCGGAACCTCCTCGATGACCAGGTAGTCGCGTTTTTCCGGGGCGATTCGGTTCTTCCCGCCGAACGTGGGGGCCAGGTGACGCTTTTTCAGGAGCTGGGCCATGGCCCGGGCTGGCTGCTCGTAGCTTACCGACTCCAGGGGCAGTTCGGCAACCAGTTCGTCGAGGGAGACGCCGTGATACATGAGAACGGAGACGCCTTCGATCGTGACCCTCGACGGGTTTCCAGTGATGGTCGCGTCGTGAGCTGCCATGATCTCCCGGAGGTCCGATTCGAAGGCGGGTTGGGGTTCGGCCAGGCGGACTGCGTCGTGGTTCCCGGGGATCATGACGATCTCCATGTCGCCGGGGACCGCTTTGAGGTGTTCGGCAAAGCGTTCGTATTGCTCGTAGATGTCCACGACGTCCAGTTCGTCGTCCTGGTCGGGATAGACGCCCACACCCTCGACCATATCTCCGGCGATGAGAAGATATTCGACGGGATCGGCCGCCTCAGTGTGCAACCAGTCCGTAAAGCCCGCCCAGGCACCGTCGAGGAACTCCTGGCTCCCGACGTGCAAGTCGCTCACGAGGGCTGCTTTTACGTGTCGATCAGCGGTCGAGGGGGTGAACGTCCGCGGCACGTCGGGAAAATAGAGAGTGTTGGCGAAGAGGATGCCCGAATCGTCGGCGAGAGTTCCTTCGACGGCGATTACCTCATCGAGGAGCAGTTCGTCGACGGCTTCGGCAAAGGGTCGATCTTTCATCACCAGCGCCGGGAACGTCCCGTTCGTGTCTTCGAGGTCGATCAGCCAGTGGCCGTTCCGGGTCGAACGAACGTCGGTGACCAGACCGATGAGCGCTCCCTCGGATCCGCCAGCCATAGATTCGAGGGCATCAGTGGGCCGATGATTGACCCGGCCCCGAAGCATTGCCGAGAGGCGTTCGTACCGGTCCCGGAACACGGAGACGAAATCCTCGTAGACGCCGGTCCCGGTGCTCTCGCCCGTGACGTCCCCGGACACAATCGGCGGCTCGGGATTCCGGGCCGGTCTGGACGATCGTCGATCGCCGGTCCCGCGCGAAGCAGCGGAATCCACCCCCTTAATTTCAGGTGAGGATCCCTGTGTCTGATTGCGATTGTTCCCGTTATTGTCTCCACTTGAAGCGGTGGTATTATTCGTTCCTGAAACAGTGGAAGTATCCGTTCGAATCCGGTCCGCTTCGAGGATCGGCCGGACGTCTGCGGTCGTTACTGTCACGGCCCCTTCGTCCATCCGGTCGAGGACAGCCTCCACGGCCCCATCCGGGTCGGCTGTGCCGGCCAACAGGGTAACTGCCTCACGATCGGCGTTGAGGCCGGCTGCAGTCAGGCGCTTGACGATCCGTACCGGTGACGATCGCGGCACGAACTGATTGAGGAGTGAACGTCCCAAAAGGATAGCGACTGCCCACCCGGGTCGAATTGGTGACCCGCCTATGGGAACTTTAAAACGGGAATCCGCAGTAGTCCGGGGCATGGGTCGTGAGGAGGGTAGCGATGAACCCGGTCGGGACGAATCTGGATCGGAACGTGACGAGTCGGGGCTGAGACCATCGTCCCGTGAAGAAAAGTCGCGGTCCGGAGCGAACCGGGAGGGGGCCGCCTCTGATCGGGGCAACTCAAACCGAGACGCCACAGATCAGGACGCCTCAGACCGGGACACCTCGGATCGGGACGCCTCGGATCAGGATACCTCTGACCGAGACACCACTGACCAAGCCACCTCCTGCTCAGAGGACGGGATTGACGATTCCGGATTCGATGATTCCGGGTTCGACGACTCCAGGTTCGGTGACACGAAGGACGTTTCTCGTCCTCCAACGCCGTACGCGGCCGATGATGCACCGGATCCACGGAACGGAGTCAGGTCCGCATTCGCCTGGTTCAGACAGACAGACTCCCAGTGGGTGGCGTTTTTCAGGGAAATTCTCGTCAGTATGTTAATCGTCCTCGCCGTTGGTATGCTACTCTTCGTGATCAGTGGCGTCTGGCCGCCACTCGTCGCCGTCGAGAGCAACAGCATGGACCCCCACCTTCAGAAGGGGGATCTCGTACTGGTGATGGAAGAAGGCCGGCTTTCTCCCGATTTTGCCGCCGGTGACACGGGAATCGTCACGGCCGAAACGGGGATCGAAACCGACTACAATCGATTCGGCGAGCCGGGTGACGTGATCGTCTATCAACCCTACGGGTCCGAGTCGGCCACCCCCATTATCCACCGCGCCCATCTCTACGTCGAAGAAGGGGAGAACTGGTACGATCGCGCCGATCCGGACCTCATTCAAGCGGATTCATGTGCTGACCTCGCCGCCTGTCCCGCGCCCACAGACGGGTTCATCACGAAGGGAGACAACGTCAACACGAACGATTACTACGACCAGACGCGAGGAATCAGCACGGTCGTCAAACCGGAGTGGGTCCGTGGAACGGCCACCGTTCGAATTCCCTGGGTCGGGTGGATTCGACTCGCCGCCTCGGACCTCAATCTTCCGGGCCTGTCCGCGACCGTCGGTGGGCTCGACGGCGCTATCGGCGTCTAGCCCCGGCATGATTCTCCAGTGTGTCGCCCGATCACTCGACGTAAAGCGAGTAGAGTATGACTGCGAATCCGACGACTGCAAGAGAACTCTCCATCACGAGAGCCCACTCACGGGTCATGACCAGTAACTGGTCGATGAACCCACCGAGCATGGCTCCGAGCGTGATAACGGCGAAGCCAATCGAGAGACATCGTAGGGGTCTTGCGTCTGTCCGTCGGTACGCCCGGTAGGCAAAATACGTGATGAGCCCCCCGAGGGCCACAGACAGCGTTTTCAGCACGACGATCAGGCCGGTAATTTCACTCATGTTTCGCGTCGAACCTCCGCCCACAGCGTTTCGAGACGTTCATCGGTCGATTCGGCTGCTCGCTGGATTCCAATGGTGATTTCGTGGTCTTCGTCCAGCTCGATCGCAACCTGTTCGAAGGCGATTTCGTACTGTGTCGTATGATGTCCGTCGGACTGGATCACCGTGCGCTCAGAAAGTAACGAGGCCTCCGTGAGAATGTCGAGTTTTCGATATGTCGTCGAGAGTGGCAACTCACAGTCCTCGGAAAGCTCCTTTGCCGTCCGGGGTACCTCGAGGTGCTCGATGATCCGACGGCAGTCGCCGTCCTCGAGGGCGTCGAAGACCGCTTGTGAATCTGGCACGTCGTCACCCCCCAACGGACCAGCTACCATCAATAAAAGGGTGGTGGTGTCAGGCTAATAACTCCGTCGGCTTTTCGATCCCGGGCGACCGAGACGGCCCGCTTTTCCCATCATCGTCCATTTCTCACCGCTTCTGGCCATTTCGTCGTGGTCGTTTCGAAGCGAGGTGACTCACGGGTGGCAGTGAATCGGGATAATTCCCGAGTGGTATGGATTGATCATCCATGGTCGCCGTCGAAACGAGCCTGGAGAAACGGGGACACGTCACCGACGTCGCCGATGCGGGAGTCGGCCTGGAGGACGGTTTCGGTCTCTGCGACCGGTACCGAGAGGCTGATCTCCTTGGTCCGCCCGTAGCGACCCTTGCTCACGACGACCGCGTTGACGATCCCGAGCATGTCGAGTTCGCTGATGAGATCTGTCACGCGGCGCTGGGTCAACACGTCCGCGTCGATCTCA
>CAZJZA010000071.1:0-8394 GCA_964550355.1 uncultured Halobacteriales archaeon | reverse complement strand
ATCCCGGTCGCCGATGTCGCGACCGAGTTTCTCGGATCTCTCGGTGCACTTGCAATGATCGTGGGAGCGGTTTTAGCGACCGTCTCCAGTGCAAATGCCAGTATCCTCTCCGCAGCACGGGTAAACTTCGCGATGGGGCGGGATCGCATTTTGGTCAACTGGCTCAACGAGGTCCATGATCGCTTTCGGACGCCGTATCGGTCAATTGCGGCAACTGGAATCCTCACCCTGGCCCTGATCGCGATCGGTGTCGGTATCGGAACGCTGGCAGAAGTCGCGAGTTTCATGTACCTCATCACGTACGCGCTCGTTCACGTTGCCGTCGTCGTGTTACGTCGAGCGAATCCCGATGCGTACAACCCCTCCTTCTCGATCCCACCTCTTTTCTACCCATTTGTTCCGATCTTGGGCATGCTTGCGAGCATCGCTGTCCTGGTCCAAATGGCGGTCACCTGGTCGCCCATGACGTTGGGGATAGGAGGTGTTTCGATTACCTTCCCGGTGACGGTGACTCCAGTGGGCGCAATCGGCGGGATAATCGTATTCGCCGGGGGACTCTGGTATCACTTCTATGCTCGCGAGCGAAGTTTGAGTGTGAGCCTGTTGGGTGAGGCGATTTCTCCCGGGCCGACATCCGTGAGCGATGGTAACGACGAATATCGAGTAGTCATTCCAATCGCGAATCCGAAGACAGAACGGGGGTTACTCCGTTTGGCGGCCGCGAGCGCACATGCCCACGAGGAAAGCGCCGAAATCATTGCCGTAAACGTCATCGAAGTCCCCTCACAGACGTCGCTTTCCCAGGATCTGACGTTCGAAGAGGCCCGCGTGGAGCGCCAACAAGAACTTCTCGACGCGGCTCGGGACATCGCAACCGAACTCGATGTCGGCTTACGAACGCGGGCAATTGTTGGCCGAGATGCTGGCTCGGTAATCCTCGACGTCATCGAGGAGGAAAACGCCGATCAGGTCGTTCTCGGATGGACGGGAAAACGGAGTCGGCGTGACTACGTCCTCGGCTCGACCATCGACCCGATTGCCGGTCGGGCATCCTGTGATGTCTCACTTGTAACGCTCGCAGATGTCCCGAAACCCACCCATCAGGATATTATGGTCCTGATCGGTGAAGGGCCCCATTCACCTGTCGCGGCCCGACGTGCAGCAGAGTACGCCGAAGCCTCCGAGGGGGCATCGCTTACGCTGGTGAATGTTCAACCCCCGAAAACAGATGCCGAGGAGGAATCATCTCCGACAGAACGCGGTGCAAAGCTCATCGACGACGTGACTGAGGAGGTCGGGCTCGAATCGATGGAGCTTGAGCGGCGAGTCGAGGTAGCCCAGGAGGCTGAGGAAGCAATCCTCGATATGGCGACAGAGTACGATGTGGTCTGTGTCGGCGCAACTCGGTCTGGGGCACTCTCACAGGCACTGTTTGGATCACTCCCCCAGAAAATCGGCACCACCGTCGATGGAACTGTCGTAATCGCCCGCGGTCCCGATGAAACACCCATGTCGATCCGCGAAGCAATCGCTCAGCGGTTGGAGGTCTGACTGATCATGAAAACCAGCGAAGGCGAAAAACAGCGGATTTCCACAGCACAGAACGGGATGTCTCGGGCGGGTCCGGGGGACATCTCAGCTGGTTGTAGCGGGGCCAACCCTGGGAGTGCTCCCGACCCAGTGTTTAAAAACCAAGATGTTCAATCTGAAACTGAAAGGAGGGAACGGACTGTGAAATCAATCTCGGAGGGAGTCACTGGTGATCGTCGATGAGAGGGCTTGACCTCGGACGGACAGGGAAGATAGTCATCGTCATCGTTTTCGGCCTGCTCGCTGGCGAAAACCTGTTCATCTGGCTCAATAGTGGAGTTATTCCAGCAATTGAATTCCTCCTGCTTGATGCACTTGTGGTCGTTATCGTAGCCGCCGTCATCATCGGAGCACGACGTCACCAACTGCCCTGAGATCGGAATAAAGAACAGCCAACAAAACGAGGCCGCTTGAAACAAAACCAAAAACAACCCACCCATGTATCTTATTATCGTCGGAGCCGGGGACATCGGTACGCCGCTGATCGATATCGCCACCCAGTCCGGGAACGAGGTCGTCGTTATCGAATGGGACGAAGACCGAGCAGATGCCGTTGCCAGCGAATACGATTGTTTAGTTCTGAACGCCGATGCGACAACGCTCGAAACCTTCGAAGAGGCGGGTGCTGATCGAGCCGATGCCATCATTTCGACGGCCGAACACGACGCGACGAACGTGATGACGAGTCTCCTCGCCGACGAGTTTGGTATTCCTCACGTGCTTTCGGTCGTTCACAACACCGACCACCGCAACCTCTTTCGAAGGATCGGCGTCCACACGATGGAGAATCCAGAGGACCTCATCGCCGATCACCTCTACCGTTCGGTGCGACGACCGGCGATCAAGGACTTCCTTCGCATCGGTGAGGAGGCAGAAGTGTTCGAGATTACCGTGACCGACGATGCCGATCTGGCGGGGATGACGATCCGTGAAGCCGCAGGCGAGGATCTGATTCCGGCGGACGTGCTTATTGTTGCTATCGAACGCGAGGAAAGCGAGAGGCCAATCACACCTGGTGGTGACACGGAACTCAGATCGGGTGATTTAGTGACAGTCTACTCGGGTTTCGGGGCGGACCCGGAACTCACCGACCTGTTCGGGCACTTCGAAGACCACCTGGAATGACCCAAAAACACGATAACGGTACGACTCTGTCCCATCGACTCACTAAGTGAGACTCTAACTATGCATCGACTACCAGTTGCCGGGAATATTGGACACGGGGCCGGGACTATCGGCCGTGACGTCGGCCGAATGCTGCAGGCCCTGGGCGTTCTCGTTCTCGTTTCACTCCTCATCCCGATCGTCTGGGGCGAGTATTACGCGGTTCCGGCCCTTCTTCTCTCTGCTGCTGTCCCCTTCGGGTTGGGTCTGGTCTTGTCCGAGCGATATGCTGATGCAGATAATCCAAATCGATACCATGGCCTCGTCATTGCCGCATCTGGTTGGCTCCTGGTAGCGGTATTCGGTTCCCTTCCCTTCTTGCTCGTCGCCTGGACGGTCAGTCTCGACCCCGGATTTCTCGACGTCCCGAAAGAAACCGCAACGCTGGCCGCGTTTACCAATCCGCTCAACGCACTTTTCGAATCGATGAGTGGGTTTACTGGAACCGGGCTGACGATGACCGACAACGAGGCGGTCCTGCCACGAACCCTGCAATGGTGGCGGACGTTTAGCGAATGGATTGGTGGTGTCGGAGTCATCGTTCTCACGACGGCGATCCTTTCACGGCCGGGGAGTGGCTCGTTGACCCTCTATAAAAGCGAAACCCGGTCGAAAAAGATCCACCCGAGCATCGTTTCCACGGTGCGGACCATCTGGTGGATTTTCATCCTGTTCACGTTCGTCTCTATTTTCGCCCTCTGGCTTGTGGGAATGCCCATCTGGGACTCGATCAACCACGCAATGACGGGACTTGCGACGGGCGGATTTTCGATCACCGATAATTCGATCGCGACCTACGATAGTGTCGGGATCGATTTCGTCCTGATCCCGATCATGATCATGGGAAGTATCGCTTTTCCGGTGCACTACCTCATGCTCAAAGGCGATTTGCGGAACCTCTACGCTGATCTACAGACCCGCTGGGTGTTTCTCTACATGACTGTCGGATCGGTCGTGGTGTGGGCTATCGTCTACACTGCGGGAACCTATCAAACGGCGTTCGACGCGCTTCGGTACGGGCTTTTCCAATTCGTCTCCGCGGCCACCTGTACGGGTTTCCAGACGGCCGTCGATGCGACGAACGTTGCGTTGGGGAGTTGGCCGGCCGCTGCCCAATTGACCCTGACGGGCGGGATGATCGTCGGGGGTGCCGCCGGTTCGACAGTCGGGGGAATCAAATTGATTCGGGCTCTCACACTGGCGAAGGGAATCCGGTTCGAACTCGCGGGGGTGTTTTATCCCGAATCCGCTGTTCGTCGCTTCAAAATCGATGGTCGAAGTCTTAGCCCGGAGGAGACTCACCGCGAGTTCACCGAGGCAGCCATTATCGCGCTTCTCTGGATTTTGTTTCTCGTGACCGGTGTGGTCGTGTTGTTACTCGTCCTGCCTGACAGCTATACGGTGGAAAACGTGTTTTTCGAGGTTGCGAGCGCCCAGGGTAACGTTGGGCTCTCATCGGGAATCACGGGCCCAGACTCGCTACCGAGGGTCGGAAAAGTGCTTTTCTTGTTCAACATGTGGGTCGGTCGGCTCGAAATAATCCCCATTTTGGTCACGGCCCGGACGGCCTTTCAGTATCTGGGGGTCTACCGATGAACCTCGAAAAAATCCCGCTGGCCGGGCGCGTGTTTCAAGCGGGTGCAACCGACCCACTTTTTGAGGGACTCCTCTTGCTTGGCCCAGTACTCCTCTTTCTCGTCCTCGTTTTGGGCCGAAATAGCGTCACTGTCGTTTTGACGAGTGGATATGTGATTGTGTTTGTGGGACGGATCGTCCACAACTTCCGTCGATCAGATTCAGAATCGACTCCGGCGGGGTCCGAAACTCCCTCCCGGATCTCCAGGTAAGAGCCGTTTTTCCCACTGGTCGCTTTTGTTTCTCGATCGTCACAAAATGGTTCATCAGGGATTGGAGCACTTATTTATGTGATTTTTCAGTATCTGACGGCTCATTTTTGCCCTTCCGGACCGCCGGCCTGGCTTTGTCCGGTATTGTCACAACCTTCCCCAAATGGTATTGCCAAAATGGCCTCACAATTCGACGACGGTGTAGGCGTGGACGGATGGGACCGTAACCGTCACAGACCCATCGATCACATCAACAGGGTGTTCGCTGACCGCCGCCTTCTCGAAGTCGTAGACGGTGGCCCTTTCAGGGACCGCCTCAGCCGGAAGCGCCACCGTGATACCCAGTGGATCGGTCGGCGTGAATTCATCGGCGACCTGGTCGTAATCGTAGTTAGCGATGTGCAACACGACGGTGTCGTCACGGACGTACCGATGGATGTCGACCGTCAATGGGGCATCGGTCCGGATTTCGGGGACGTGATACTGTTCGAGGATGGTCCGAAATCGTACGAGTGAGGGGTCGTCGGGGGAGCGCTCGGTTGGCCGGTACGCGACGTGTTTCCCGTCAACGATCCGGAGGTAGAACGAATTTCCAAGCGATTCCCCAATCGTGAACCACGAACCATCTCCGAGTCGGTGTTCGCCATCGTCTTTGAAGGGCTCTAACTCGGCCCGGTCCGCTCGATTCCCGGATTTGTCATGGGTTCCAAAATCTAGCAGGGAAATCGCGGTCCCTCCCGCCCTGACGAACTCGAGAACAACTGTGACCTCCGCATCGTTCAGCATGAAAGTCCCGGGGAACACGACGACCTCGTATCCGGCGAGCTCCTCAGCACTCAACTCGCCGGGGATGACATCGTCACCGGATTGCAGGACATCGAAGGGAATATTCAGTGCCATGAGGAGTTCGAGCGTCCCCTTGATGGAGGTATCGGACGCAGGGGGATCACCTGTAACAGACATTAGGCCGGAGCCTGCCCTTCTCGACGGCATCGAGTGGACGACAGCCACCTCAGCCGGCTTTTCGAGCCCGTATAGATCCGGATGGCGTTTCGCGAAGTTAACGTACTTTCTAGCCTCGGCGACATCGTACTCGATCGGATCGACATATGTCCAGCCATCGAGGGTCATAAACCGGGACCCATCCACAATGACTGTTGCATCGGCCGAATACATGTCGGCGAAAACGTACTTGAAGAGTTCTTTCGTGGTCGAGGCAACTCGCCCCCCGTCGTGAGCGACTTCCGCCAAGAGGACGGGATGATTCGTGAACGCCTCGGCGAGTTTGGCAACGACGGCGGCTTTCGGGACCTCTGTCCCGCGATGGAAATAGACGTGTTCGCCTGCCAGGTAGTCCATCTCGTGGGCGGGCATCACGTGGGTCACGAACTGTGGCGAGGCGTTCACCGAGAAGAAGGCGTGTCGTCCGTACTCGTCGTCCGCATAGCGTTTGACTTCGCGGGCGAATCTGTTGTAGAATTCGACACTCGCTTGATACTGAAATCGTTTGAACGCGGCGGTGATTGGAATCGGTGGGTATCGTTCCTTGTTCCAGGTTTGCTGGAGGCCTCTCGATCGGAGGTAGTCCCGAAAGTCGAAGGCGCTACTGTTGGATATGTCGAATTTCTGTTCCAGTTCGTTGGTCGAATAGTTCGCTTCAAGATACTCGCGGAAACCAGTAAGTGAGTACGGATCGAACGAGCCATTCTGTTCGAAGATCAGTCCGGTCGACTGTATCTGGACGTCCTCGAGGATGATTCCCTCGATTCCAGCGTCGATCGATTCCTTTGCCTGCTCGAGGAGGATGTCTTGCCACGCCGGATCGAGGATATTCATGAAATACTGCTCCGATGCGAAGTCACCCATACCCGGCTTCGAGACATGAATCGGCTCACCTTCGATATCGACTGCCGCGTGTTCCTTCATGACCAGCGGCTCTCGGTCCCACTGATGCATCGCCGCCAGTTGATTGCCGATATAATGAATTCCCCGCTCGTGGAACCATTCGATCTGTTCGCGGCTCGAATCTGTCAGGATACCCCCGACGCGCCACTCCGGACGCCAGTTGAGTGCTGTCTCCGGGATCTTCTCGTAGAAACTTTTGTCCTGGTTCCAGGTGATGAAGAAAACTGGTTGGGCGAGAAATTGCTGGCCTTCCCCGGCCTCGATATAGGAAAATTCGGGTGATTCAGTAGTTGGTTCTTCCTCTTGGGTTTCGGGTTCCTTTTGGTCCCCTTCGGGAATTGTAATTTCCGGCTCCTCGAACCCGCTACATCCGGCGAGGCTCTGAGCAAGCCACAATGACCCGCCAATAATGAAGTGGCGTCGCTTCATGTCGTTCCCTCCTCTTCATCGGCCTGATACCACGTCCGAAGCACGTCCTCGGCGGGCTTTTTTGCAGGGCTCATAGTCGCGTTCGCCCGAGTCAGTTCGGGAGCCATCAAGGCCCGGTCCTCCCGGTAGTACCAATAGCCGAGGGTAACTCCTTCAATTGTGAAGGCTGGATCGGCCGGGGGGTTTGGGCCGTCGACTTCCTTCTGTCGAGTATCCGAGTCGCCGACTACCGACATCGAGCTGAGAAATGAGCGACGGTTCATACGTATTGTTCGGAGAATATGGCAAAATATTTGTATCACGATTCTCACGCTGTAAGAAAGTTTTCATCGAAAAATCAACGTTTTCGGGTTGGCACCGCAGATCGGTCTCGAGGAAATTCAGGTCTCGCCTCCAATTATACTGACTTGACAGTGAACAAGGATTCGTCCGACAACACAGCCTGAACCCGCCTGTGCCACGCCTGATAGAACGCTTCTCGTTCATCGTCACTCGCCTTTCCTTCGAGGATCAACGGCAGATTTCCCATCTCCGGTCCGCTATCGGGGACCTCACTCATGTGGTAGGTTACTTCGACCGTTTCCTCGGTGTCTGTCCGATAAAATCGAAATGTTGGGGCTGCACTATCCGGATCGAACGCGTCGAATTGCAAGTGCTTCCGGCGGTCGCCAAGTCCGCCACCGAGACCGCCGAATCCATCCTCTTCGGCGGCCCCTGTAATATAGGAGATGAGCCGCCCCATCACCCCATAGGTGGCGTCATCCCGGGGTCCCGCAGCACTGACCTCGATTTCACTTCGAACCGGCAAGCCGTCGGGATAGAGCGCATCGAGTCCCACCTGGGCGATCCGATAGGCCCCCGACGCAGTGGGACAGGAGTGGCCCGCTGTCTTTACGGTGTCCTCGTAAGTGATGGCGAACGGTTCCCCCTCATTGAGGACACCCAGGGCCTCTGCCACGGGGTCGCGGATTCGGATCGGCTCGACATCGTATTCGACAGCCCAGTTCTCTCCAGGTCGGTTCGCCTCGTTCGGTGTGTTCTCTGTCATTGGTTGTTGGTTTGACCGGGTGTAATTGTGGGTCTATTCGATTAGTACCGCAGGAGGCGCATTCCGTTGAAGATCACCGCCAGGACGCTCGCCTCGTGGACAAGCATTCCCAGCGCGAGTGTTACGTAACTGGTGAGCACCCCCGCGAGTAGCAACGTGACGACCACCACGGCCATACCCACGTTCTCGTAGATGTTCCACCGCGTTGCCTTGCTCAGCGTGACCGCGTACGGAATCCGCTGGAGGTCATCGGCCATGAGCGCCATATCGGCGGTTTCGATCGCGGTGTCTGTGCCGGCCGCGCCCATTGCGATACCGACGTCGGCGGTTGCCAGTGAGGGGGCATCGTTGATGCCGTCGCCGACCATCGCCACCACGTGGCCAGCGTCTTTTTCCTCCTCGATGACGCGT
>CAZJZA010000070.1:0-8553 GCA_964550355.1 uncultured Halobacteriales archaeon | reverse complement strand
CCAGCTCCTCGGCCGCCGAAAGGCTGTCATCGCGGTATCCCTCGATCCCTTCGTGCACCGAAAGGGCAACGAGTTCCACCCGTGGGTCCGGACCAAACGTTTCGGCCAGAATATGCGTGAGAACGGCGCTGTCTTTCCCGCCGGAGAGCCCAATCAACCAGGTGACGGGGTCCGCGGGTGTGGCAGATGCCGGAAGCAAGTCCTCAGAGCGAATCCGTCGTCGAACGCGTCGCTCGACGGACTGCTGCAGATGCCGATCACACAGGTGAGTCCCGGAGTAGGCGGCGTAATGCACGGCCTCCCGATCACACCGATCACATTCCATCGCGTGGTGGTTGCCGACTCGGGGCTTTCACCGTTTCGGCCCCGGATCAGTTCTCGAAGCCGTCCTCGAAGGAAAAGGTGCCGTCCCGTTGGACGACCTCGCCGTCGACCTCGATGACCGAGTCCGCTTCCATGTCGACAATCATGTCCATGTGAATGGCCGAATCGTTTCGTTCGCGGTCCGGCCCCACCGTATCCTCGTAGGCACGACCCAGCGCGAGGTGGACGGTGTCGCCCATTTTCTCGTCAAAGAGCATGTTGTAGGTGAACCGGTCGATGGCCCGGTTCATCCCGATCCCGAGTTCGCCGACCCGGCGGGCGCCATCGTCGGTATCGAGGACGGCTGAGAGGACCGACTCGTTTTTCTCCGCTGCATGATCCACGACGCGGCCGTCCTCGAATTCAAGGTACACGTCGGTAATCTCGCGGCCCTGGGCCATCAACGGCATATCGAAGAGGACCGTGCCCTCGACGGAGTCCGGGACTGGTGCCGTAAACACTTCCCCCCCGGGGAGGTTGTGTTCGGCGTCATCGTTTTCGGTGATCATTCCATCGACGCTCAAAGAGAGGTCCGTTTCCTCTCCGCTTTTGATCCGGACCGTACTCCCTTCATCGAGTATTTCGACCATTTGGGCCTGGTGTTCGCGCTGGGCTTCCCAGTCCTTGTTGATAGCGTCATACACGAAATCGGCGTAGCCCTCGGTGCTCATCTCGGCGTCCTGGGCGTTCCCCGGCGCGGGAAACTGGGTGAGTACCCAGCGCATATCCATCATTTCCTCCGAGATCGGCTTGTTCACCGTTTGATAGACCGTATTGACCTCGGGATCGACGTCCCCCCGCTCGTTCGTATTTTGGCTGGCACGAACCCGAATCGCCGCGTCGGCCTCCGAAACGGCCGCAAACGTGTGATCCGGTAATTCGAATTCGTCGGGGTCCGCGGCGCGGAGAAAGGCCCGACTGGCGCGGGAACTCCCGCCCATCTGCATCGGGTTCGCATCGCGTTTGCCGAGTTCTTCATAGAGAGCGACGAGCAGGTCCTCGGCGACCGACGGGGCGGTCACCAGGACGTTATCGCCGGCTTCGATTTCCGTCGAGTGATCCACGAGGATTCGTGCATGTTCCCGAATGCGGGGATCCATGCACCGCCGTTGGCGCTACGGGCCCTTAAAAAGTACGTGGCTAACTAACGACGCGTCCGACCGCCACGTAAAACGGAACCCGCTCCCGTCTGTGATAGGTTCCCGCCTGCACCTGTTCGATCACTTCACGGCCCATCGATTGCCACTCGTCCCGCAATACCTCGAATTCCTCGGGAGAAAGTCCGCCTGCGAGCATGGTGTCGCGATGATCGTCGATGCGTTCGGCGGTGACCTTGCGACGGGCCGATTCCATCGCAATCGGTGAGTACGGTGGTTCGATGCGGCGCTCGTGGGTCATCCGCGAAATGGAGACGTCGCGAAGCCCGGCCTCCTCGAACAGTCCGTGTAAGTCCGCGCCGATTCGGGAATCCGTCTCGAGTCCGGCCATGTAATACGTCCGGGCCCGACCGGCGACGGCCGATTCACCTTCGACGGTCGATTCGACCGTCACCGCCCCGTTGTCGGGTTCGACGGCCGCAACTCGATCAGCTGAAACTCGTCCGAACTCATTAAGAACAGCCCCCGGCTCGGGAACGTTCACGAGCAACGCCTGACAGGCGACGAGGTCGAAGGAGTCGGGTGAAAACGGAAGTTGTGTCGCGATTCCCTGGACGGCGTCCGGGACAGCCCCCACATCGAGCAGGGAAGCATCGGCGTCGAGGGCCATCACACGGGCTCCCGATTCCTCACGTAAGACGTCAGTGAACTCACCGGTTCCAGCACCGACATCGAGAATCCGGGTCGGAGCGCCCGATATCACCGGGGCCAAGGCCGTGCGATCATCCCAGAGCCCGCGACGGGTTTCGCGTAAATACTCCGGCGTGAAGCGACGCACAGCCTCGCTGGGGTCGGTGCCCAATTAAGCCTCCCGGAGTTCTTTCGCGCGTTCGATGTTCCACGCGAACCCCCGACCGTCCTCGTTGGGCGTTTCGAGGACGTACGGACGGTCCCGGAGATCCTCGTGAGAGAGGACAGCGCGAATCCCATCGGTGCCGATCTTTCCCTCACCGAGGTGAGCATGTTCGTCTTTGTTGGTGCCCACGTCGTGTTTGGAGTCGTTGAGATGGATGCAGGAAAGTGAATCGAGCCCGATCACGTCGTCGAATTCGGCGACGGTTTCAGCAACCGCCTCCGGGGTCGAAAGATCGTAGCCAGCCGCAAACGCGTGAGCCGTATCGAGGCAGACCTCGAGGTCTTGTTGGGACTGTTCGAGCACGCCAGCGAGGTGTTCGAACTGCCCGCCGAGTTTCGTCCCGCTTCCCGCATCCGATTCTACGAGGACGGTGACCCCCTCGGGAATCGCGAGTTCGTCGAGGACACTCGCCGCGTTTTCGATCCCGCCTTCAACTCCAGCGCCCGTATGGGCCCCGAGATGGACGTTTACGTAGGGTATGTCGAGTTTGTCGGCGGCTGCGACCTCCTCTTGCATCGACGCGACGGATTTCTCCCGGAGGTCGTCCTTCGGGGTCGCGAGATTGACGAGGTAGGAAGCGTGAATGACCCATGGACCATCCAGTTTGGATGCTGTTTCCTCCACGAAGGTGACCGCCTCCCCGTCACCGATGTTCGGCGCTTGCCAGACCTGTGGTGAATGCGTGAAAATCTGCCCGCAGTTCCCACCCACTTCGAGTTCCCGACCGACTGCGTTGTCGACTCCGCCAGCGACAGAGACGTGTGCGCCAATTCGCATACCCCGTTTATTTGACTCGGGAATAAGTCCCTTTCCCGTCGCAAGCGGGATCTGTCCTGCAAGAACCGACACCACCAGGGAATCCGATCGTCGTTCAAATTTTGTATAGCATTATCCGGTTTATTACCGGGTGGTATTCGGTACAGATCGGTCCTTGCGCTTATACAGGGACGGATTCTACGTCCCGCATGACCGAAACAGTCGCCGATCTGATGGTCGACCTCGCACCCGAGGATTTCCATCTCCTCTCCGGGGTCGAACACGGCATGCGATTTTCCGAATGGGTCAACCGCGAGAAATTACCCGGGTTTTCGGGACTCACGGCTGAAGACGTGGATTTTCACCTGAATCGGATGCTCGATTTGGAGCTAATCGAACGCAAAACCATCCAGTACGAGGGAATCAAACTTACCCAGCGAGGTTACGACGCACTTGCCCTCCACACGTTCGCCGAACGCGAAACGATCGACGGATTCGGGGCCCCACTTGGCGTGGGCAAAGAGAGCGATGTATACGAAGTCCAATCGTACAAGCCCCTTGCCCTGAAGTTCCATCGGGAGGGTTTTGCGAATTTTCGGGAAGTGCATCGAGGACGGAAGTATACCGCCGATCGAGAACACGTTTCCTGGCTTTACACACAGCGAAAAGCCGCCGAACGGGAATTTGCGGTCCTTGAAACGGTATATCCAGAGGTCTCTGTCCCCCAACCGATCGATCAGAATCGACACGCCATCGTGATGGAAAAGATCCCCGGAGTCGAGCTTGGGAAGGCGAAACTCCCGGACGAACAGGTATTGGGAGTGCTCGAACTGATCTTGCGGGAAATTCAATCGGCCTACGAGGCAGGGTACGTGCACGCAGACATCAGTGAATACAACGTATTCGTGGCCGAAGAGGGAATCACCCTTTTTGACTGGCCCCAGGCCGTCCCGACCGACCACGAGAACGCCGCGGAGTTTCTCGAGCGGGACATCAAGAATATTACGAGTTACTTCGAACGGAAGTACCCCGGTCAGATCGGGTCACTCGACGTCGATGCGCTCGTCGAGACGATCCAGGCAGGCGAGTTTTCTCAGATACCCGTGGAATAAGGCGCTTTCTGGCGGTTGTGAAGCAGTGGATAAACCCAATATCGCTATAGCAAAAAGGGGTCGTCGCTGAACTCCACAGGAAAGTTTGGGTACACTGCCAAAGGGGGTTCGAGAAGACAGATTGAGGAGATTCGGGAAGTCAGTTTGTCGAGGAAGTTCGGAAATCAGACTATCGAGGGGAGTTCGAAAAGTCAAAGTTCGAGCACGTCAAAGCGCTTCTCCCGACAGCGATGGCACTCGCGGAGCTCGCGCTCCTCGGCGAGCGAGCGCTCGAGGATCTGGTAGGCCCCGGGTAACACCGGACAGTCGACGGAAGTATGATAGACCTGGAGATCCGTCCCGGCGGCCTGAGAAACGTAGACGCGATCGGGTCGTCGGGACACGGTATCTAAACCTCCGACCGCCCGGGAATTAAGACTATTCCACTAGAGGCCAGCAAGCGCGAAAACGATCAGCAAGAGGATAATCAGAACGAGCACTCCGAGAATGCGAAGCGCGAAGCGGGACGGTGCCGGTCTTGCGCTCGGGTCCTCGACGGAAAGTGGACCGAGGCGATCGACCGGTTTAGAGTGGCCCATGAGCTTTGCATAGGCGACTCGCAGCCCGTAGGTAACCGAACCGACCGTTCGGGCCAGCACGTAGGTGACGAAATGGCCAAGTTCCCAGAGCGTTTCGGCGGTTGGATCTTCCCTTGGTTCGTCCGAATCGGAATCCGCAAGCGTCGCCGGATCGGAAATCGCCGATGGTCCCCCCGTCGGTTCGGACGGCGTTGGTTCCTTCCGGGGCTCGGGTTCGGCGAGTTCGGTGTTGGTTTCTGCCGCCTCCCCAGATTCCTCGAGAATCGCCGGCGGTTCTGCCTCGAGGGGCTCGACATTTTCGGGTTCGGCATCCGATTCCACAGTTTGGGCCGTGTCCGGACTGGCTGCAGCCCCCCTTTGGGTTTCTTCATCGCCTGAATCGCTGGAAGCGTCTTCGGTGCTCTCCGCGCCCGCGTCCGATTCGGTCGTAGTTCCGATCTGCGATTCATTCGTGGTGCCGGTCTCCGATTCGGTCGTCGTGGGAGCAGTGAGATCACGGCGTTCGGAGGTCGAAAGCGTCGGGGTATCACCGGCGTCCGCCGTCTTCTTGGCCCGAAAGCGGACCTCCCGAACGGTCTCCTCCCAATCGGCCAAGAGATAGGCCGATCCTGTCGCGAGATCCTTCACGTCCTCGGCGTAGTCACTCCCCAGGATCGTTTTGACGACTCGCGTGTCGTTCTCCCAGGTCAACCGGTGGAAGACGAGCCAGTCACACTGGGTGATGAAATTCTTGTCCACGGAGGCAGGGCGCTGGGACATACCCAACAGCCCCACTCCCCGTTTGCGACCGCGCTTGGCAATCCGGATGAGCATCTCGCCGAGATCGTCCAGGCCGCCCTGTTGGGGAAGGAATTCGTGGACCTCCTCCACCAGGACCAAAAACGGCTTGTTCTCGTGTTTCTCCCGGGAGAAAAGCAACTGGAGCGTATCCGTAATGACCCGCTCGGCCCGCTCGATCTCGAGGACCTCCGAAATGTCGATGATCACCGGCCGATGCTGATCGAGACAGAAGTCGACGATTTGGCCCGGATCGACCTCGAAAAGTCCGTGGTCGTACTGGTCGCCGTCCCCGACGTGGACGATCTCGTACCTGTCGGTAAGGGTCGCATACTCGCCCTCGATATCGACGATGAGGACGGGAAAGCCGTGCTCTAAGAGCTCCTCGACGACGACACTGGCCGTGTTACTCTTCCCGGAGCCACTTTTGCCAAAGATGGCACCGCGGCCGGTGAGTACCTCGATCACCGGGAGGGAGAGTCCATCCTTGGACACGACGATCCGTTCCGTTTCGCCAGCCATTCGGACGGGAATTTGGTGGCCGGCGGTAAATACCTGCCGCGGTCGTCCCAATCCAGGGGACAGGCCACCGACCGCTGTCAGTAGACTTTTGCCACGGCCACCTAATCATTCGTGCATGGCTTCCGGTCCAGACTGGTTGAACCGACAAACCCTGCTCAGCGTCGTCGGTCCGATTCTGGGTTCGACGCTGGTTCTGACGGCCGCGTTCCTCGGCGCGCTGGCGCTTCTGGTCGGGGGCGTCGAGGGGTTTAGCGATCGATTTCCCTACTACGTCCTGATCATGGCCCTGGGATTTGTCGGTGCACTGTTCGTCCTCGAGCGACCACGGATCGAAGGAAGCCAGGTCCTCATGGCCACGATCGGGGTCACGGTCACGGTCTTCGTCGTGGTCACGCTGGCCGGGGAAGGAATTGCCTATGCACTCTCCTACCCGGGATCGGTCTTCCAACCGAATTTCATCCTGTACCTCCTCGCCGCCGGGCTCATCGGAAGTGGGCTGGCCTACTGGACGATTTCACACTGGCGGGAGTTTACGCGGTAATCACTCGGGGAGGTCCGACAGATCGCCCGACGGGCGGTCGATTCGATCGAAGGCGTCCCTGAGCCCCGACAGCCGACGGTCCACGTCGTCTGCCTTCTTGCCCGCGTTGTCGATGTGCCGGTCGAGCGTCGTCCATTCGTCCTCGACGGCCTCGAAGCGAGCACCGAGTTCGGTCAAATGCCCGAGTACCGCTTCGGCCTCCTCGGAGAGTTTTCGCGCCTGCGCCCCGGTTTTGAGCAGTTCGAGTTTGTGCCCGAGCGTGAGCGGAGAAACCACCTGTACGCCCCGTTTCGTGTACTCCCGGAGGAGATCGTACTCCTCGGTAATGAGATGATAGTAGACGCTTTCTGAAGGAATGTAGGCAAAGGCAAAGTCCGTCGTGCCCGCTTCTGGACGAACGTAGTCCCGCTCGATTTTCGCCAGTTGTTCCTCGACGGCGTTTCGAAAGACCCGCTTGTGCTCCGCGCGGGCAGCAGGGTCCTCGGCATCGAGAAACTGTTCGTACCGGTCGAGGGGGAACTTCGAATCGATCGCGACGATGCCATCGGGTGTTTCGACGTGCGCATCCGGGGTCTTCGAGCCGACGACCTGCTCTCTGATGCCGTACATTCCTGGATGAAGGTGATCCGAAAGCATGACTTCGAGTTGGGCCTCGCCGAACTCCCCGCGTTCCCGTGGTGCCCGCAAAAGGCGATCAAAGTCCTCGTGAAGCCCTTCGATCTGCCCCGCCCGGTCCTCGATCCGGGTGACGGTCTCGCCGAAATCCATGGAGGAAAGACTCTGTGAGAGGGCCGCTGTCAATTGGTCGGTCTCGACCCCTGTTTCGGTTTCGGCGACGGCCCGGCGGACCTGAAAGAGCAACGCGATCACGAACAAGAGCCCGAGAAGCACGCCGCCGAGGAGGAACTCGATAAGTGCCATGCAAGCGGATTGCGTGGGCTGAGCCATGAATGTTCGTCCCGAATTCCGCATCGGTGCTCTGATCGAAGGCTTATGAGTCGGCAAGCCAAAGCGAACGTCGATGGAGTATGGCGCCCTCGTCGATCTGTACGAGGACCTCGAAGCGACCGACGCGGACACGGAACGTTCCGACCGGATGGCGACAGCCCTCAGAAGAGCAGAACCAGCGGTGCTCTCACTGCTGGTCACGTTACTGCAGGGGCAACCATTCGTGGCATGGGACGATCGTGACCTGGGGGTTTCCTCCAGTCTCACCCGGACCGCCATCTCGAAAGCCACGGGACACCCCGAGGACCGGATCGAAGACTGGTGGCGCGAGACCGGTGACCTGGGCAGTGCAGCGGCCAGAGCGGTCGAAAACGAGCGCCAGCAGACGCTGTTCGGGGAGTCGCTCTCGGTCGAAAAAGTCCAGGAGACCCTCGAACAGATCGCTGGCTTCGAGGGGCCGGGCAGCCAGGAGCGAAAGATCGACGCGATCGCTGGCCTGCTCTCGAACGCGGATCCGAAAACCGCGAAATACCTCGTCCGAACCGTGCTCGGACATCTCCGCATCGGCGTTGGCGAGGGAGCCATCCGAGATGCAATCGCTCAGGCGTTCCTCTCGGGGACCGAGGAAGCCACGAAGGCGGTCGAACGAGCCTATCAGGTGACAAACGATTATCGGGTCGTGGTCGAGACAGCGCGAACGGAGGGAGAGACAGGCCTGAACGAACTCGACGTGGCAGTCGGCCGCCCGATCGAGGTAATGCTCGCTGAAAAAGCCGACTCGATCGCCGACGCAGTCGAGAGCGTCGCGACGGAACCGGACGCAGTGCTCGCGGAGTACAAGTACGACGGCGTTCGAGCCCAGATCCACGTCGACGGCGAGGACGTGCAGGTGTTCACCAGACGATTGACAGAGGTCACAGCCCAGTTTCCCGACGTCGTCGCC
>CAZJZA010000069.1:0-8559 GCA_964550355.1 uncultured Halobacteriales archaeon | reverse complement strand
CTCATACACGGTGTTCGACTCGCGAATAGCGGGGAATATCACGAGGCTCACGTCTGTTTCGAGGACGAATGGTTCAATTATGGAAACGGCACCATGGAGAAGTCCTTCCTCCAGGGGATGACTCAGGTCGCCGCCGGGGCGTACAAGTACACCGGCTTTGACAACTCGGCTGGCCTCCGGAAGCTTTTCGACTCCGCTCATGGCTATCTCGTCGGTGTTCCAGCCCGGTTCTACGGCGTCGACGTCGCTACACTCCGGGAGGACATCGTCGCCATTCGACGCGATCCATCGCGGGTGGAGGATCTCCAGATCGTCCTCGATAACCGGTATCCAACTGCACGGGAGAAAGACCTGGGATACGCGAAATCGCTTCCCTAATTCCTGGGGTCGGGTATTTTTGCGTTTCTCGAAGTCACTCCCTTTTTAGACGCCGCCCACCGAGTCGCGGGTGATGCGAGTCGCGCAGTTGGGGACCGGCGATCCGGAACTCGTGATCGTCGGTGGCGTTCACGGCGACGAGCCCTGTGGCGAACAGGCCATCGAGTGGCTTCTCGACGAACAGCCACCCGTCTCTCGCCCGGTCCGTCTGATCGTGGCCAACGAGAAGGCACTCGAACGGGAGGTTCGCTATCTCGACGCCGACCTCAACCGATCGTTCGATTACGTCCCGGCAGAGAGCGCACACGAGGCCCACCTGGCCGATTACCTTCGAACGCAGATTCGTGAGAAGACGGTCCTTTCGATTCACTCGACGCGATCCACCCGGGACCCCTTCGCCATCGTTTCGGGGATAAGTGAGGGGATCACGCCGGTCGTCTCCCGGCTCTCTGTTGAGGCCGTCGTGGACGCCGGGCCACCCGAAACGGGGCGGATATTCGACACGACCGCGACGGCAATCGAAGTCGAAGCAGGCTACCAGGGAAGCGAGGAAGCCGCGCAAAATGCTATCCAACTCGCACGGGAGTTTCTGATCGCGACAGGAGCGCTATCGGGCGAGTTGGAAGCGGTCGAGCGGCCGCTTTTCGAGTTGGGCTCACCGATACAGAAACCGGAGGCGGCGAGTTACGAGGTGTATGCGGCGAACTTCTCGCAGGTCGACGAAGGCGACGTGTTTGCCGCTGCAGACGAACAGCCCATTCATGCCGATCGCTCGTTCTGGCCGGTGCTCCTCTCCGCGTACGGGGATCGGGATATTTTCGGGTACCGCGGGGAGAAACGGGGCTCGGTGTCGCCGGCCTAACGGTCGGCGGGGGCGATTATGGCTTTCGTGAGCGAGCGGTTCAACTGACAGGTCTCGTGTGGCGGCTCACCCTGCACCTCGACGATCCGGTAGTCCTGGTCCATGTCGGCTCCGAGTGGCTCACAGAGGCCGTGGCTCGGGCACTCGGTATGCGGACACGGGCCGGCGAGGCTCACCCGGCTACCAGCATAAGCCCCCTTCGTGGGTACGTTTGCTTTCACGGGTGCCGTCTCGACGTCGACCGCGAGCACCCCTTCCTCGTGGACGGCACAGTCGAGAATTTCCCCGCCGTCCCTGACGTCGGTAATCGTATAGCGGGTTCCCGTTTCGAGGTTCAAACACTGCTTGCGATACGGACACCCGTCACAGCCCTCGGCCTCCCCGCGATAGACGAACTCCGTTCCCGAGGTGGCAAGGGCGGTCCCGACGAGCGTCAACGACATAGACTGGCGTTCGTGGCCCTGTCGGTTAAACATCTCGGCACGTCCCGACACCGGCAGCGACCACCGACCGTCCGTGTGACATATCCACAATATAATACGGTTCGATCCCATACATTCGGTCGTGCACCATATTGCGATCATCGACGCGTCGATCGGGGACACCCCGGCTCGGGAGAATCTGGAGCGGATGACGTCGACCGAGACGACGACGTTCAAAGCCAGTGAAGGCGACATTCCCCCGCCGCCGACGGATGCGGAGTGGGGGTTCGATGCGGTCATCGTAAGCGGTTCGCAGGTTTCGGTCTACGAGGATCACGAGTGGATTCACGAACTGACCGACTGGGTCAGACAGGTCCATGCGGGCGGGATTCCCATTCTGGGAATTTGCTGGGGGCATCAGTTCCTCGCCCAGGCTCTCGGCGGACGGATCGTCGCGATGGGTCGCTACGAATTGGGCTACAAGACCATTTCGCAGGTCAGAGACAGTCCGCTCTTTGAAGGGATTCCGGACGAGTTCGGGGCGTTCGAGACCCACTCCGATCGCGTTTACGAACTGCCGGAGCAGGCCGAAATACTTGCGAAGAACGAGATCGGGAATCAGGCCTTTCAACTCGGTCAGACCTACGGGGTGCAGTTTCACCCCGAATACGACAGACAGACTGCAGAAGAGGTAACCAAAGGGAAGGATCTTCCCGAAGAGCGGATAGATGCCGTCCTCTCCGGGATTACAGCGGACACGTACGAGAAGGCGAAAGTAGCCGCTCGCGTCTTCGATAACTTCGAGTCGCTCGTCGAAAACCGCCGGTGTTAGCGTCGATCAGTGAATTCTGCGGTGGTAGCGCTGATTGTTGGGACCTTCGGTGGTAGCGTTATACGTCGATAACCTCGGTTGTAGTGTTGTACGCCGGAAATCCTCGTTGTCGTGTTATACGTCGAAGATTGTCGGTGGATGCGTTATTTCTCAAAAACCGCCGTTCTTCGAGTCGTTCTGTGAGACTCGGCGTTCTCAGGTATCTCGGGTGACGATGACCTCGTCTTTCTCGTCCTCGTCCATCGGGATCTCGATCTGGACGAACTCCTCTGTGTCCATGTCACAGACCACGATCACGTCCTCCGAGGTGCAGAACATGTTGTAGGACTCGACGCTGTACTTTTTCTGGGTCTCGAGTTCCGAGAGGATATCCCGGAACTCCTCGACGGTGAGGTGATCGTCGCCCTCTGCAACGTCGATTAGCCGCTTTAGCGAACCGTTGGTTTCTTCGGCCATGGTGTCCGTTCGAAACGTTGGTTTGTCACGTAACTAAAGGTTGTTATTAGTATTGGACAGACTGTGCTCGATTAGTACCAAACCGTTCGGTTCTCTCAAGCGAGCCAGCGGCAATTTGGGCACTTGCATTGGCGGGCATCCTAAACTCACTTGATCCCACCTCGACCGGATCAAAAAATAGCGGCTGATAGTACCCGAACCGAAAACCAGAACCGACCACGATCGGCCTATATGTTGTACATTTCACACAATATGTTCTACATATACTATCGGTTGAAACCGCTCCTAATGAGATGAAAGTCCATAAGGAGCCCTATAATGCGGTTTTGGACTCCTCGCGGAAAGGTCAGGTGTGTGGGTTTTCGCAACTGCTGAGAACGAAAGTCCGCATTTAATGAAATTCCGAGAGTTTTGTGATACGTGACCGTGTAACTATGACAACCCGTCGCAACTTCCTCCGCCTCGTCGGAACCACGGCGGCCGGGGGAGTCATCACACAGTACTCGACAGATATCGCTCGATCCCTCGAGCAGGTAACGGATGGGTCAAAGGAGGTGGTCTGGTTCCAGGGCCAATCCTGTACGGGCTGTACGATCTCGACCCTTCAGGCGCAGTACCCGACCCTGGAGGAGGCCCTGAACGCGTTCCGACTCGAAGTAACCTTCCACCCGACGATCATGGCCGAGGCCGGCGAGGCCGCGATCGAGTCGATGAGCGACGATCCGGACATCCTCATCGTCGAAGGATCGATACCAACCGACATTCCGGAGGCCGCGATGGTTGGCGGCAAGTCGGCCGAGGACTGGGTCACCGAACTTGCGCCGAAGGCGGATCTGGTCATCAGCGTCGGCAACTGTGCCTCTTTCGGCGGGTGGCCGGCGGCGGAGAACAAAAAACGGCTGTACGGCCTTGGAGAGAACGTTACGGGGGCGAAAGGATTGCAATTCGAGAAGCAGGAGGTTGGTGGGGTCCTCGGTGAGGATTTCACCGGCGGTGCGGGACTGCCGGTCGTCAACCTGAGTGGCTGTCCCCCAAATCCCGACTACGTCCTGTTGACCCTCGCAACGGTCTTGAACGACCATATTCCCGAACTGGACGAGTACCACCGGCCGCTGCCGTTCTACGAACCGCTGGTTCACGACAACTGCATGCATCGGGGGTACTTCGACCGCGGGGAGTTCGCCGACAAGCCGGGAGGCGAAGGCTGTCTCCTGAAAGCCGGTTGCAAAGGTCCATACACCCACTGTGATGACCAGACGCGACTCTGGAACGACGGGACGAGCGTCTGTTTGAACGTCAGCGCCCCCTGCATCGGTTGCATGGAGCCTGCCTTCTGGGATCGCTTCTCGCCGTTCCAGGAGGAGATGGAGGAAAGCGCCATCCTCGGCAACGTCAGCGCCACCCAGGCTGGCGCAGCAGGGGTCGTCGCCGCGGCCGCCGGTATCGGTGCGCACCTCGGACGTCGGGCGATGGGATACGGGAAGTTCGAATCGGCTGGAAAGTCGGGCGAGGAAGCCGAATCGAAGCAATCGGACTGATCGACTAACAAACACCATTCAGAGTGCCATACATGCCAGAACTCGAAATCGACCCGACGACACGAATCGAGGGCCACCACGGAATCAATTTGCAGATAGACGAGGACGGGACGGTCACAGAAGCCGAGAGCAAAATGGAGATGTTCCGGGGGGCCGAGATCGTCACGCTCGGCAGACCGCCGTCGGACGCACCGCAAATCACCGGCATGGTCTGTGGGGTGTGTTTCCTCTGTCATCGACTCTGTTCGTCGAAGGCGGCAGAGGATGCGGCCATGAACGCCGGCGTCTTCGACGGGCCGCCGGCAAATGCGGTCCTGTTGCGCGACGCCGTCGAGGGTATCTTTTACCTCTGGAATCACGCCGTCCACCTGTTTGCCCTGGTTGGACCGGACTATAGCGACGCGGTTGCTGGAACCGGATTCGACCGACTCGACCCCCTGGAAGGCGACGGGTACATGGGGGCGATGACGAACCAGCGCAAGGTCATGAAAGCGATGGCCGAGTTCGGCGGAAGAGCACCGCACCCGGTCTCCTACGTGCCCGGCGGCATGGCAACACGGCCGGATCAATCGACTATCGAGGCGGTCAAATCTCGCGTCGCGGAAGTGAGCAATTGGCTGGGCCCGACGGATGCGGTCCCACAGGTGCTTGAAAACGTCCAGAACGGCGTCTTCGACCCCGACCTCGGAGAAGGTCTCCACGACATCGTCTCGATTCTCGTTGCAGCGGCCCAGGCCGGGACTGCCGACCTCGGGGAGGGGCCCAACCGGTTTTACAGCAACGGGATCTTCGAGCAACCCGAATCCGGGGAGTTGTTCCTCAAACGAGGCGTTTACCGCAACGGTGCTGTCGAGGAGTTGACCAAAGACGAAGTCATTGCCGGGATTACCGAGGACACCGACTACTCCTGGTACACGGACGAATCCGGGGGAGCGCCGACAGATGCCCAACCGCCAGAGCCGGCACCGGACAAGGACGACGCGTACTCCTGGGGCAAAGCGCCTCGGTTCGACGGCGAGTCGATGGAGGTCGGCCCCCTTGCCCGGATGGTCATTTCAGACCTCGACCCGTTCGACCTCCGCGCGGCACTTGGTGGTGGCAAAGCAGAGAGCAACACGCTCAACCGCCTGATCGCCCGGGCCCAGGAAGCCCTCGTCGTTCGGGACCAGGTCATGGAGTGGTTGGGCGCAATCGATCCATCCGAACCGTTTATGGCCGACGACTGGACCGACGACTTCACTGGCAAGGGCGTCGGGCTGTTCGAACCGTCCCGCGGGACGCTTTCGCACTACATGGACGTCGAAAACGGCGAAATCGAGCGCTACCAGATCATCACCCCGACGATCTGGAACCTCGGCCCGCGAGACGGAGACGGACAGCCGAGCATCCTCGAAGAGGCCGTCGTCGGCGACGTCGTCGAAAACGTCGACAATCCGCTCAACGTGATGCGGACGATTCGGTCGATGGACCCCTGTCTGGCCTGTGCGGTTCACGTCCAGAGTCCAAACACCGAGTTCGAGACCCAGGTCGAACCGGTCGCCCCCGAAATAGGTGGAGGGAGGTGTGATGACTGAGAAACGAACGGACGGCGGGACGGCCGAAGAGGCCATTGAGGGCAGCGAGTCCACCGGCGGATGGCTTTCGGGGCTCTGGCTGGCAGCGGCGAACCGCTATGAGCAGTATCGCTATCTCGACAAAGCGGACCGGGAAACCCTCGACTGGCACAGTTGGGGCACCATCATCTCACACTGGTCGCTGGTCGTGTTGATGGTCCTCGTCGCCTGGACGGGTATCGCCAAATGGCTCGGGGTGTATACCTTCCTCGAGACTGGCATCTGGGGCGGATATAATCCGGCGTTTCTGGTTCACGTCTGGGCTGGGATCTTCCTGGCCGTGGTCGCGTTCATCTTGTATCCGTACTACTCGCTTATCGTGGATGGCAAGCGAGCGCTCATCACCCGCGAGCAGATCCAAGAACAGATCGTCATTGTGCTGGCCTTCCTCGGCCTGGCGAGTTACATTCCCGGGTATAAGAAAGCCAGGCGCTCATACGACGCCGAGAATGAGGAAGGGATCGCTCATCATCCGACCCAGACGGCCTTCTGGTATGTTACCTGGCTGTTCGTTGGCCTGCTCACGCTCACCGGATTCGCGCTGTGGTCCAGTCTGGCGACGGATCCGGCGTGGTGGGTTTCCGCGCTCGGGTTCATGGAGGGGTGGTTTGCCTACGAAACGGTACTTCGGATCCACCTGATCGCGACCTTCTGGGTCCTCGCCGCGGTCGCGCTTCACGCCTACTTCCCACTGATGCCGAGCAATCACGACATGCTGTTCTCGATGATCCACGGGAAACTGAAGGGATGGCGTCTCGAAGCGGATGACCGGCCGGAACAGCGGGGCACATCGCGGACGAAGGATTCACTCTTCAGACCGCTCGCCGGTCTCGCGCGGTTGTTCGGGACTGGACCTGAACTACAGGACGAACTCTCAGGAACTGGCGCGACAGCCACCAGCGAGTCGACGGGCGAGCCGGAGACCGAGGAACCCACGGAGGAACAGGACTGAAAATGGCTCGGACCCGAGACCCCGGACTTGACGGCGAGACCGAAACTCCGATTGGCCGGCCCGAGGAGTCGGGAACCGACCTCGCCGTGATCGCCGTGGGCAACCAGATTATGGGCGATGACGGGATCGGGGCCCGCGTCATCGAGACACTTCGCGAGTCGCCGGTGAGCGAAAACCCTGGGGTCACCCTCGCGAACGCCGGGACGACCGCCTTCTTCGCACTCGAAGCGATGAGCGGTTGTGGGCGGGCCATCGTTATCGACGCCATTTCGACGGGGGCGGATCCGGGAACCATCCACCGATACCGGTACGTCGACGGGGCTTTCGCCGGTGACATCCCGGAGATGACGATGCACGATTTCTCCTTCGCCGAGGCCCTCGAGGCCGGGCGGGAGGCCTACGACCTCCCCGAGGAAGTGCTCATCCTCGGGGTCGAACCCGCCCGCATAGAGATGTCGATGGAACTGAGCGAGAAGATCGAAAAAACAGTACCGACCCTCGTTGACCGTGTTCGCGAGGAACTGCCCGAATCGCCATCGCCCGAAACGTCATCGTGACTCGTGCCCATCCGACCGCGACTACCCGGTAACCGGCCGACTCGAATCGACTCAATGGACGTTCGCTGACCGCGCAAAACACACATGCCCACCCAGCCGATTTCACCATCCCGATTCAAAGAGGGACTCACCTGCAAAAGCGTGATCGAATCATGACTGCCCATTGGTACTGCACCGACTGTGAAACCCGGATCGAAAAAGAAGCAATCGCCGATCACGAGGAGGCGGGCCACCACGTGAAGGGAGCGATCCGACCCGACCGACTCCTCGGCAATGACCCCTGGAACATGCAGGTCGAGGTGGACGGCGACCTCGACTCGGAACCAGGTGTCTCGCCCGAGGAGGGGGGTGAGAACTGATGTGTCTGGGCATCCCGGGCGAGATTCTCGAGATTGACGGCCAGACGGCGCGGGCCGAGTTCTGGAACGTCGAGAAAGCTGTCCGACTCGACATCGTCGGCGACGACGTGGAAGTTGGCGACTACGTGCTCAACCACGCTGGGTTCGCGATCAGGAAAATCCCGGACGAGGAGGTCGCCGAGACGATGGAACTCTACGAGTCGCTCTTGAGCGGTGAGGAGGAGGACGCCTTAGCGGAGATCGGCGCGACGGACGCCACCCTGGAGTTCGGGGATCGACCGGCCGCCCGGGACGAGGACAGCTCGACAGTTTCCTCGACCGATCGCATCACTCAGGGACCGGGCGACGCGCGGACTGGCCCCACAGATTCTGGACCGAAGCCAACCCCTGATACCGATGAGTAGCGAGCAGACTCTCCAGTTCCGGAACCCCGACCAGGCCGAACAGTTGGCCGAGCGGCTCGAGACCCTGATGGCCGACATCGACGAGCCGGTGACCCTGATGCACGTGTGTGGCTCACACGAACAGGCCATCGCGAAGTTCGGGCTCCGGAGCCTGCTGCCGGACGGGCTTTCAGTCCGGATGGGACC